>JABHKE010000177.1 GCA_018692355.1 Fidelibacterota bacterium | reverse complement strand
CTTTTTTTAAAGTACAGAAAATTATGGACATAACTTTTGGTTTGTTCGTTTAAGAATTAGATACTAATAAAATAAATATTATAATTATATAAAATAAGGCAGTAATGGATTATCATATTTTAAAAACGAATACAATAGACCTTCCACATATTCATAATCTAAATCAGGGCGCTCTGCCGGCCGTTAGCAGCATTACGCTCAATGATATGACTCAATTTCTTGAAATGGCTGATTATTTTCGGGTCATCAAAGTAAAAACTAATATTGCCGGTTTTCTCATAGCGCTGGCACTTGGCAAAAATTACCATAGCCCTAATTATAAATGGTTTGAAAAAAAATACTCTCAATTCATGTATGTTGATAGAATTGTTATTGACCCGTCTTTCCAAAACAAGGGACTTGGGCTTGCTTTTTATGATGATTTGAAAATATTCTGCCAAGGATACGCACCTATAATAACATGCGAAGTAAATTTGAAACCAAAAAATGACGGATCATTGATTTTCCATAAAAAATATGGGTTCAAACAGGTGGGGACACAAGAAACAGAGGGCGGGAAGAAAGAAGTTTCCTTAATGGTTTATAAAATTCCTTAAAAAGGGAACCAATACCTGATTCCATATCCATTCAGTAAATTTAGAAATTATTAATCATTTCATAGGATGCCTTATGCCAAATAAACATCAATTAAATACAAAACTTATTCATGCTGGGGAACCACAAAAAAAATATGGCGGTGCTGTGAGCATGCCCATTTTTCAATCAGCCACCTTTGAATTTGGCGGACAGACAGATTACCATGAATTGCAATATATTCGTCTGAATAATACGCCAAACCACATAGCTCTTCACGAAAAACTGGCTGTATTAGAAGGCGCTGAGGATGCTTTGGTCACATCTAGCGGGATGGCAGCAATTTCTGCTTCACTTTTGGCGTTCTTGAAATCCGGTGATCATTTTTTAGCGCATGAATCTCTGTATGGTGGAACCCATAGTCTCATAAATAAAGATTTTCCCGATCTGGGTATTGAGTGTGATTTTATTGACGGCTGTGATCCAAGTGGCTGGACAGAAAAACTGAGACCCAAAACAAAACTCATCTATGTGGAAACTATTACCAATCCCCTATTGGATGTATTGGATTTAGATGCTGTAGTTCAATTCGCTAAAAGCAATAACTTGATCTCCATGATTGATAATACATTCGCATCTCCTGTTAATTATAGACCCATAGAAAATGGGTTTGATATTTCTCTCCACAGCGCCACAAAATACTTGAATGGTCACACAGATATTGTAGCGGGGGCTGTTATTGGATCAAAGGAATTGGTAACACAAGTACGACATAAACTGAATCACTTGGGTGGATCGTTAGACCCCAACGCCTGCTTTTTAATGCACCGCGGAATGAAAACGCTGGGCCTGCGAATGGAACGACAAAATTATAATTCTTTGGCAGTCGCAATATTTCTTGAGCAACATCCCAAGGTTTTAAAGGTAAATCATCCGGGACTGGGAAGCAGTGGCAGTCATAAACGGGCAAGCGAACTGCTGGATGGTTTTAGCGGCATGGTCAGTTTTGAAATCGAGGGTAGTGTAGAAGATGCAAATCTCTTTATGTCACATTTGACACTATTTATCAACACAGCAAGCTTGGGCGGTGTGGAATCCCTGGTAACACGCCCAGTGCAAACATCTCATTCCGGTATGGAACCAGAAGAGCGAATGGCAGCGGGAATAAAAGATGAATTAATCCGCTTATCTATTGGGATCGAAGATGCAGATGATTTGATTACTGATTTAGGACAGGCACTGGAAAAGATTTAATCTTTACTGTTCAGAACAAATGTAACCGGGCCATCGTTGACTAGCTCCACATTCATCATGGCGCCAAATTCTCCAGATTCAATGGGAACTCCGCCCTTTTTCATTTCTAACATAAAATATTCGTAAAGTCGATTCCCATCGTCCGGTGTTGCTGCTTTTATGAAACTGGGACGACGACCTTTTTTTGTATCGCCGCATAAGGTAAACTGGCTAATGACCAATGCGGAACCATTCACATCTTTAATAGATAAATTCATTTTATCATTTTCATCATTGAAGATGCGAAGTCCGCAAATTTTATTCACAAGAAATTCTGCATCATTTTCAGTGTCATTTTTCTGCACACCGAGAAAAATTACCAATCCGTGTGAAATTTGGCCTACTACCTTATTAGAAACGGAAACCTTTCCCCGAGAACATCTTTGAATAACAGCGATCATTTGTTTTTGTCACCCTGAGCCCGTTGATGGGTCAAAAACAGGGTAGGTCGCGTTCCTTCGATAAACTCAGGATGACGTACCTTATTCCACCCAAACATTATCCTTCCCATACTTTGTCCTAAGTGACCGGACAAATTCTTTATCGGTGGATATCTTAATATTATGCGCCATGACTTTCATGGGGCGGGGCGAACCATTATTGGGTAAATGGAAAACCAATCGACACTCACCGGGATATTGCTTGGCAATGGTCATAAGTTCATCAACGTCTTCTGGCGTGGTTTCGCCTTTCGGAAATTTGATATTGAGTCGTTGTGATAGCCTATCTCGAACTCTGTCCACTGTAATAATTTCGTCTCCCATAATCTTTAGATCAGAGAAATCAGTATTTTCCGATGGTTTACCTTTCACAAACACCACATTTCCTTCTTCAATTAAATTACCATAGGATTTGAAACAATCACTGAAAGCTATCACTTCTGCATGGCCGCCTAAACAATCCAGATCAAAAAAAGCCATTTCACGATTCCGACGGTCGAATCGTTTAACAATCCGAGTAATCATACCACCTACAACAATCGCATCTTTTTTGGAGAATTCTTGCTCTTCTCCAAAAGTAATGGATGTGAATTCTTCTAGGTCTTCAGCGTGTTCTAAAAGCGGGTGTCCAGTCACGTAAAGTCCTAATACTTCTTTCTCTTTTTCTAATGATTCCTTTTCTTTCCAATCTGCCATTTTCTGCAGATCTGGTGTTTTGATCAATTCATCATCTTGACCTCCGCCGCCAAACAGATCCACCTGGTTTCGGTCTTTTTCACTTTGCATTTGTTGGCCGTATCTTATTGCTTCATCCACGGCGGAAAATTTTTGTGCGCGAGTGCCTTCTACTGAATCCATTGTTCCGGACATGATTAAACTTTCCAAGACACGTTTATTTACTTTCTGCTGATCTACCCGAGCGCAAAGATCAAAAATGGATTCAAATTTTCCATTCTCACCTCTTTCTTCAATGATAGTTTCCAATGCTTTGGCACCTACATTCTTAATGGCATTTAAACCATAAGAAATGGTGGATTCATTCACGGGACGAAAATCTTCGAAAGAAACATTAATGTCAGGTGGAGTCACTTCAATTCCCTGTTTTTTGCATTCATTGATCAATATTACAACCCGATCGATAGTGCCCATCTCGCTGGTAAGGTTAGCACTCATAAACTCTGCAGGGAAATGTGTTTTCAACCAAGCTGTTTGATAAGCCACATAGGCATAAGCCGTAGAATGACTTTTATTGAATCCGTATTGTGCGAATTTTTCGATCAAGGCAAAAACATCTTCTGCCTTTTTCTTTGGGATGTCTTTTTTCCCTGCTCCCTCAACAAATTTGATTGATAATTCATCCATGAGCGATTTGATCTTCTTTCCCATAGCTCTCCGCATAATGTCCGCTTCGGCAAGTGTAAACCCAGCAATTTCGTGAGCGATCTGCATCACTTGCTCCTGATACACAATAATCCCGTATGTTTCTTTCAGTATGGGCTCCATGAGTGGATGGGGATAAACAATTTTTTGCTGTCCGTTCTTCCGAGAAATGAAATCATCTATATTTTTCATAGGGCCCGGACGATATAACGCATTCATAGCAATAAGGTCTTCAATCACAGTTGGTTTTAATTTTTTCAAAAACTCCCGCATGCCTGATGACTCAAATTGAAAAACTCCAATTGTAAAACCTTTTGCAAAAATTTCATAGACCTTAGCATCATCCAATGGCAATTTTTCTATATCAACTTTTTCACCTTTTTGTTCGATCAATTTCACAGCTTTATCGATCACGGTCAGCGTTCTGAGACCCAGAAAATCCATCTTTAATAGGCCCAATTCTTCAAGGCCTTTCATATCATATTGACTTGTAACATCTCCAGAAGATGATCGATAAAGTGGAACATAATCAGTGAGATCCCCAGGCGCGATTACCACACCTGCAGCATGGATAGATGCGTGGCGGTGCATCCCTTCCAATACCTTGGCATGGGACATTAATTCTTTATAATCTCCTTCCGAATAATCCTGAAGATCGTGGCTTTTTTCAAGTGCAGCATCTAAAGTAATATTTAATTCATTGGGAATGGCTTTGGCAATTTTATCCACTTCGCCAAAAGAATAACCCATGACGCGACCTACATCTCGCACTACCTGTTTTGCTTTCATTTTCCCAAATGTAATAATCTGGGTCACGGAATTGTCACCATATTGATCTTTGATATAATCAATCACTTCTCCGCGCCTTTCAATACAAAAATCAATATCAATGTCAGGTAAGCTGATTCGTTCAGGGTTTAGAAATCTTTCAAAAAGGAGATTATATTTCAATGGATCGATACTTGTAATACCAAGTGCAAAGGAAACTATACTTCCAGCAGCAGATCCCCTACCTGGCCCCACAGGAATCTTCATATCTTTAGAATATTTGACAAAATCTGCCGTAATTAAAAAATATCCAGCAAAACCCATATTTCGAATAACCAAGAGTTCATGATCAATACGCTTCTGAATATCTGGAGTTATTTCTCCATAAAGTAATTCTGCCCCTGCCTGTGTTAACATTTTTAAATATTCATCCGAATCTTGGGTAGGTGAGTCTTCCGGGATTGGGAAATTGGGCAAATGGTATTCACCCATACGTAATTCCACATCAATACTGTCTGCGATCCTCCGCGTATTCTCAATCGCTTTTGGGAATTCCTTAAATAAAGTATGCATTTCATCTTGGGTCTTGAAATAGAATTCCGGTGTGGCATATCGCAAGCGATTTGGGTCACTTCGCTCTTTCCCTGTACCAAGACAGATATGAATATCATGTGCCTCCCAATGAGACTGTTTTGCGTAGTGTGCATCATTGGTGCAAACCAACGGTAAATCCAAATCCGCCGCCAATTTTTTCATATTCTGTATATTTGCTTCCTCTTCGGGAATACCGTGGTTTTGGATCTCAAGATAAAATCGATCAGGAAAAATTTCAGCAAATCGTAAAGCAGCTTCTTTGGCGCCTTCATAATTACCACGAAGCATTTTTTCTGGGATTTCACCTTTTAGGCAAGCGGACATACAAATAAGCCCTCCGCTGTATTGCCGAAGGAGATCTACATCGACTCGTGGCCGGTAATAAAACCCTTCCAAATAACCGGCGGTCACCAGCTTCATAAGATTTTTATAACCGGTATAATTTTGGGCAAGAAGAATCAGATGATTGTTTCCCCAACCACCTTCTGCAGTCGTTTTTTTCTCAAAACGAGATCCAGTTGCTACATAGATCTCACACCCAATGATCGGTTTGATGCCTGCTTTCTTTGCATCTTTGTAATAGGGCACCACACTGAACATATTCCCGTGTTCCGTCAGGGCAACTGAGTCCATTTTTAAATCATCAATGGTATTAACCAGTTGGTCGATGCGCTGTGCGCCATCTAGCAGACTATAGTCCGAATGGTTATGTAAATGGACGAATTCAGATGTCATTAAAATGTTCCTGCGTATATGGCAATCAGCCCTATAAGGGTACTAAATTTTAAGATCCGGGCACCGTGTGTTGCGGACGAAATTCCCGGATTATTCAATAGCGAAACTACAACCACACCCAATGGAATCTCAACGCCAAGAATCAACAAAATGCCATACCAAATGCCATAGGTTCCATATAAGTATGGGATAAAAGCACCCATGCCAATACAGGCTGACAAAAAGATAGAAAGTTGAATCGATTTTTCGATTCCTGCGGTAATTGGAAATGTTTTAAGACCCACAGTTTGGTCTCCCTCCATGTCTGCAATATCTTTCACCAATTCCCTCACTAATGTGAGACCAAAGGCTAGAATCATTGGAATCCACATGGGCGATATATTATTAAATGCTGCACCACAAAACAGGAACGATAAACCTAAAATAAAAGCAACGATCATGTTGCCAATCAAGGGCATTCCTTTTAAATATTTAGAATACAGAACCATAAATGGCATAGCAATCACAATTCCTATGACTTTAGCCGCTTCCGAAAGTTCCAGACAGGCCAATGTGCCCATAGAAAATAGTAGAATAGATATAAAGAGAGCTGTTCGTTTTTTGACAAATCCAGACGGAAGTGGGCGCATGGGGCGATTGATTTTATCAATTTCATAATCCACCACGTCATTCAAGGCATTTGCAGCACCAGCAAAACACATGACCACTGCCATAACCAAAAGGAGCGTACCTGTATCATTGAGTGTGCCTAAAATGCCAGAACCAATTACCATAGCAAGCCCGCTAGTGAAAACATTTAATGGCCGAAGAAGTTTAATGTGGTAGAAAAATGTGTCCATTTTTTTGAATTAATCGATCTCTGAGTTTGTCGAAGAGTTCAATTAATTTACCAAGGATATATTGATTTATAATTTATTATAAAATGAACCGACCGTTTGACAGATTCAAGGAATGATCCTTTAAATTTCCACAACCAAAACCCTATCATCGCCATTATAATCCTTGATGAGTTTGGGTTCAGCATAACCGTCGCTTTCAAAAATAGATTTTGCTTTTTGTGGGTGGTCTCCCAGACCCACTTCCATAATCATCCATCCACCAGTCCTCACCAAATCTTTACCAATTTCAGCGAATCGCTGATAAAATGTGAGTCCATCTTTTCCATCGGTAAGCGCGATTGTTGGTTCAAAATCCCGGACATCCTTCATGAGCCTATCCATCCCACCTTGTGGGATATAGGGAGGATTGGACACCAATAAATCAAATGGGCCATCTGGAATGGTAGTTAAAAAATCCAAATCTTGAAAGGATACGTTCCCCACAGACAATTTTTCTTTATTCTTATTGGCAATACCAATTGCGGCGGGTGAAATATCTAACCCTAAAACAGTTGATTCGGGGAGTTCCAGTCCCAATGTTGTGGCAATACATCCGGAACCGGTTCCGACATCCAAAATATTCTGCGATTTGATGCTTTTCAGTTTATCTATAGCTGTATCAATTAGCCGTTCTGTTTCCGGTCGAGGAATAAGCACATGTTTATTTACCAAAAATTCCCGGCCATAAAAATCACATGAACTAGTAATATATTGGAGAGGCTCTTTTTCCAAACGTCTTTTCACCCAGGCCCGAAGTGTTGCGAGTTGAGTTTGTGATAGCGGTTCTTCAAACCTTAGGTAAACATCCATTCGGTTACAATTTAGTAATGCACGAAGAAGCCATTCAATCTCAGCCTTAGGATTCTCAAATCCCTTCTCTTTAAAATAGGGTTCCGCCCAGTTGATGAGATCAATAATGCGCCAAATTTTTGGCATTAAATTATTTTTGGGAGAGGATTATCGAAAGATGAGATGGGATTGGAACAAGCATTATTCCGTTTCGGCAGCAAGGTGTTCCTGCTGTTCAGCGATCTTTAATTGCTCAATAATCTCCGTAATGTCACCGTCTAATATTTCGTTCAATCGATAAGTTGTAAAATTAATACGATGGTCTGTTACGCGGCCTTGTGAAAAATTATATGTGCGTATCTTGGCAGAACGATCCCCCGTTGATACCAAACTTCGACGTTCTGCTGCGCGCTCGGCTGCTACTTTTTCCTGTTCTGCTGCAAGCATTCGGGATTTCAATACTTTTAATGCTGCAGCTCTATTTTTATGTTGGGAAGATTCATCTTGGCAGGTTACTACCAACCCTGTAGGAATATGGGTTATGCGGATGGCAGATTCTGTTTTATTCACATGCTGGCCACCGGCACCACTGGCACGATAGGTGTCAATTTTTAAATCAGCATCCAAAATTTCAATATCGACATCTTCTGCTTCCGGCATCACAGCAACCGTGGCAGCCGATGTATGCACCCTTCCACTCGTTTCCGTTTTGGGCACACGCTGAACGCGGTGGACACCGCTCTCATATTTCAGCATTCCAAAGGCACCTTTACCCTGCATGGAAACAATGGCTTCTTTCATACCGCCAATACCTGTATCAGATGAATTCATTATTTTGAAAGTCCACCCATTTCGCTCTGCATATCGAGTGTATATACGAAAAAGATCTGCAGCAAATAATGCTGCCTCATCCCCACCAGTCCCGGCCCGAATCTCTAAAATAAGATTCTTATTATCCATGGGGTCTTTTGGCAAAAGAAGTACTTTTATTTCTGCTTCAAGATTTTCCTGCTGGGCTACTAAATCACCCAATTCTTCCTGGACAATTTCTTTTAAATCATCATCATCGCCATCCAATATTTCTTTATCATCTGCAATTTGATCTAACACAGAAATGTATACTTTTCCCACATTTACAATGCCTTCCATTGCACTATGCTCTATGGCAATGGGTGTTAGTTTATCTTGATTTCCATATATTTCTGGGTCAGCCATTTGCTGTGCCAGATGAGCATGTTTAGCAATAATGGCTTCTAATTTTTTTTTCACCCAATAGCCTCAGCTGTATATTCTTTTCCAACCATATTTTTGTATTTATCTCCAAAAGCTTCTTTCAGTGCAGTGATAGAAACCACCACCATATCATCTTCCGGCTGTTTTGTGGTTATATTCTGAAGCAAGAGGCCCGGTTTTTTCAAAATTGAAAAAAAGATAGAATCGCTTTTAGATGAGAGTTTAATTAATTCATATCCAATACCAGAAACAAATGGAATCATGGGTAAATGAAACAAGAGGCGGATTGGCAAAGAGATTGTTCCAAGGAAATAAATAACGATAGTATCCACCATTGCAAAAACAAGTATAGCGGTTAAAAGTACAATAAACAAAAAACTAGTGCCGCATCTTGGATGTTGTGTTGGAAATGATTGAGCATTTTCCACATTGACATCTTTGCCTGATTCAAAATTATAAACTACTCGATGTTCTGCCCCATGATATCTAAAGAGACGATTCACATCTTTAAATAATGAGATCGCCAATAAATAGACCACAAAAAAGGTAATTCTAAAGGCTCCAGAAGCAAGATTAAACCATAATGCTTCTTTCTCAATATTCATGAGTTTTGTGGTGATCCACATTGGCGCTACCATAAAAAGTGTCACGGCAAGACCAATGGCAAAAACGGTGGACAAGAATTCTGAAATCTTACTTTGTTCCTCTTCTTCTGGCATAGCAATATCAACAGAATACTGAAGAGTGGCCATCCCCATTTTCATGGCTTCAAACAAGGATGCCATCCCACGGAAAATGGGTTGTTTCCAAAATTTTGATCGTTCAGTAATAGACTGAAACTCTTTTTTCTGAATGTGAATCTTTCCATCGGGGTCTCGAACCGCAGTGGCATAAGCACCGGGAACGCGCATCATCACCCCCTCGATAACAGCTTGTCCACCAACTAAGATGGATGGTTTCATGGTCAGTAATAATAAAGTTCGTTTCATTTTGAATAAAAAAATGGCTCTACCCCAGTATTAAAAACTGTTCGCAGAGCCATTGATTAGAAATGCAGTTATTTACGGCCGTATTTACGGTTGAATTTCTCGATACGTCCTGCTGTATCCACTAGGTTTTGTTTACCTGTAAAAAACGGATGAGATTTATTCGAAATCTCGATCTTACATAACGGATATTCATTCCCATCATCCCATGTAATCGTTTCTTTTGTGTTTACAGTGGACCGTGTCAGGAACGCATAATCACTTGATGAATCTTTAAAGACCACCAATCGGTAATTATTCGGATGAATTCCTTTTTTCATGGTTCACTCCTATTAAGCAATTTTTTCTAGAACGGATCGAACCCGCTCAATACCTTTTTCAATGATGTCTGTGCTTGTTGCATAAGAAAATCGTATATGTCCAGGAGCACCAAAGCCATCACCTGGTACTGTAACAACATTTGCACAGCCCAAAATATACTCAGAAATATCGAAAGTATCTTTCAATTTCTGACCATTAGCCACCTTCCCTAAATAGGAACTGAAGTCCGGGAATACATAAAAGGCACCACCGGGAACCGCACAAGTAACTCCAGGGAGATCATTCATTGATTTAACAATAAAATCGCGTCTTTCTCTAAATGCCGCTTTCATATCTTCAACACAAGATTGATCACCTGCGAGTGCTTCAATACCTGCCTTTTGGCCAATTGAATTTGCGCAGGATGTGGCTTGACCTTGAATCTTAGACATGGCTTTAATAATCTTTCTTGGTCCTGCTGCATAACCAATTCGCCAGCCTGTCATTGCATATGTTTTTGAGAGGCTCAAACAGGTAACAACATTGGCGGCTATTTGGTGTTGACGATTTAATTTTTCTGTACTCACAAATTCTCCGTCATAAACCAATCGCTCATAGCATTCATCAGAGATTACGACCCAATTATTTTCTTTGGCAATGCGAAGCAAACGAAGAATGGCTTCTTCTCTCCAAATTCCACCTGTTGGATTAGATGGAGAATTCAAAATAACACCTTTAATATTGGGTGATAATTTATTTTTTAAATCATTATAGTCAGGCTCGAAATTGTTTTCAGCAATCGTTTCAACCAGAACCGGTTCAGCATCTGCTAATCGAACAAATTCTGGAAAAGAGACCCAATAAGGACGAAAAACAACTACCTCATCACCTTCATCAAAAAGTGCCTGACAAACATTATATAGACTTTGTTTTTCACCATTGGAGACAAGAATGTCCGCCGGTTCATAGGTTATCCCATTTTCCCGTTCCAGTTTTTCACATATAGCCTTTCTGAATTCGATCATTCCCGGACCAGCAGTGTATTTTGTGAATCCATCATCCATGGCTTTTTTTCCGGCTGCAATGATATGAGAAGGTGTATTAAAATCAGGTTCTCCTACCGAAAAATTGATTACATCAATTCCTTCATCACGCATTTCCGCTGCGCGAGTTGCCATTTGTAATGTAAAGGATGGTTGAACCTTATGGACGCGGTTCGCCAGTTTATAGGTCAAAATTTATGTTGCCGTTTATGGTGTTTTTCAGTGTTGAATTTTGAATCATCTTTCGAATCTTGTGAGTCTTCCGAAATTTGATTGCCGGTATTGTGACTATCATCTTCAATGTCAAATTCTTCTGAGAAAACTCTGCCGGTTCTTTGAGGTTTTCGTTTTTGTTGACCGCCATGCTTATGACGTTTTTTGGCTGGTCGACTGGATCTACCTTGTTTTTTAGGCCCATTGGTTGATTGTTGAGCAGCCTTTTGACCTTTTGATGCTGGTCGACGTCTACGTTTCGGTTTTGGTACATCGGATGCTGAAATACTTTCTAAATCATGGTCCTGCTCTGCTATTGGTTCAGGAGCCTTTTCCGATACCTCCTGTTTCAATTCATTCTCGTTAAATGTAAAAGAATCTGGATTAAACATTCCATAAATAGTTCCAAATCCGCGGGTAATGCCATTGCCTATGCCAATATAATTTGGCAGAACAAAATTGGTTTTGAATTCTCCCATAAATGCGCCCCATTTATTTTCATCCACAGGACGAGGAAACAAGCTGGTAACTTTGACCTTTGTAAAAATATTATCTTCAAGATTTATTCCAACCTCATTGGCGAGAAAAATGATATTTTGTCCAAGAAGACGATTTAAAAATGATGGTTTTTCCTGGTTGGTTAGGTGGCGATATTTGCCTCCAGTCATTTGATTCAAAGCAACCCAAGGTGTAATAAATCGATACCGAACCAACCGACTCGACGGTATAAATTGTTCTTCTACATTCTCAATATCACAATCTTGAGCTTCAAAAGTAATATTTCCAAAATCAAACATTTCAAATTTTTCAGCTAAAGATAATACCGGATCGACTCCTTCATGAACTCCAATAATATAAATTTGTTCATTCAGAATCTTGACTTGAACTCTTGGGTAAAGAAAACGATCTCTGTAAGATCCATCCAACATAGGAATAATTGATTCATCAGGATATTGACGCATAAAGACGCCTTTCACCTGATATGGTGTTTTCCGAACTGGCTTATCGGTGATAACCCTAACTACAACTGATTTTATATTTGGAAAAGCATCACTCATAATACTTATAATTTACCCGGAAGTTTATTGGCTCATGGTATCCAAGAATTCGGCATTGGATTTGGTCCGTTTCATACGGTCCCGCATAAACTCCATGGCTTCTAATACCTTCATATCGTTTAGCAATTTGCGAAGAATCCACATTCTACCCAATGACTTACGGTCTAAGAGGAGCTCCTCTTTCCGTGTTCCGGAGCGAATAATATCAAATGCGGGGTACATCCTACGATCGCTTAATTTACGATCCAGAACTAATTCCATATTTCCAGTCCCTTTGAATTCCTCAAAAATGACCTCATCCGCCCGACTGCCGGTGTCAATTAGGGCAGTTGAAATAATTGTTAGACTCCCGCCTTCCTCTGTGTTTCTTGCAGCGCCAAAAAACTGTTTAGGTTTTTTCAGAGCATTGAAATCTACACCGCCTGACAATATTTTTCCGCTATGTGGAATCACTGCATTGTGTGCTCGTGCAAGTCGAGTAATACTATCTAATAAAATTACAACATCATTTCCGAACTCTACCATACGTTTTGCTTTTTGTAAAACCATATCGGCAACAGAAACATGGCGTTCCGGCGGCTCATCGAAAGTAGAACCAATTACTTCAGCATCCACATTTCGTTTCATATCCGTTACTTCCTCCGGCCGTTCATCAATGAGTAAAACGATCCGTTTTGTTTCGGGATGATTTTTGCTAATAGCATTTGCCAGCTTTTGAAGCAGAACGGTTTTTCCAGTTTTCGGCTGTGCAACAATAAGTCCACGCTGCCCCCTACCAACGGGAGCAATTAAGTCCATAATCCGCATAGAAAGGTCTTTGGCATCAACTTCCAAATTGAATTTATCTTCCGGATAAAGTGGTGTAAAGTTGTCAAAAAGAATAATGTCCTTTAGTTTTTCAACCGATTCTTCATTCACGGTTTCCACTTTTAATAAGGCATAATAACGTTCTTTTGATTTAGGTGGTCGGATTTGTCCGGAAATTAAATGACCTGTTTTTAAACCAAATCTTTTTATCTGGGAAGGACTAACATATATATCATCCGGACCTGGTAGATAGTTGAAATCAGGAGATCGTAGAAAACCATATCCGTCCTGCATAACTTCCAATACACCACGAGCGGACAATGCATCATCTTTTTTAGCTTGCGCTTCTAATATACGAACGGTTAGTTCTTGCTTATTGAGTCCGGACACGCCACCCTCAATATTAAGCTTTTGAGCTAATTCCGCAAGTTCACGAATTTGCAAGGATTGTAATTCATTAAGATCCATACTATAAAAACCTATTTAAATAATCTTTGAATATTTGAAATTATAAGTCTCCGGGGAAACATAGGAGAGATGAGAAGTTACACTAAATAACACCTGAGTCAAAAGATATTTCAAATTCATCAAATACCTCTTCTGCAATATAGTGACTTCCAAATATGACCCCAACTCCCGCATCTTTAATCAATTCTTTCAGCTTGTTAATGCCGGAGGAAACGGAGTCCACTGGTTCATTCTTAATACCAAAAATTATTAATTTTTCTGATAATTTTTCGGAAGTCAATAATAGCCTGTTTTGGTCGGTCGTAACAAATAATTTTGAAAATTGCCCGGATAAGTTCTTTGTTAGAGAATTGAATTCTTTATCACCTTTTAAACAAAATAATCCAACGATGGGCACATCTGGGTACATGCTTCTAATTGTTTTTAGAAAAAAAGCTAAACCATCTTCATTATGCGCCACATCGTAATATAGACGATCGCCCAACTGTTGAATCCGCGCAGGCCAACACACTTTTCTTAATCCATGATGAATCATCTGATTTTGAAGTTCTGGCTCAAACTGGTTAATGCATTCTATCGCCAATGCTGCATTTAAAGCCTGATGCTCTCCAATAAGTGAAGTAAAATATTCATCATCCTTGTACTGAAAATTCGTTCCAGAAGTTGTGGCTGAAATATTTGAAATAGCACCTAACTCTGTTACTGGCGCTCTTTCATGTTTCGCTTTTTTTAAAAGAATGTTTTTGACTTTTGACGTTTGTTCTGCAATAATTAATGGTATGTTATTTTTAATGATTCCTGCCTTTTCAGATGCAATTTTTTCAATATCTTTTCCCAAAATATCCATGTGATCCATAGAGATATGAGAGATTACTGTAACTTCAGGTTTAATCACATTGGTTGAATCCAATCGGCCACCTAATCCAGTTTCGATTACAGCCACGTCCACTTTTTGTGCCTTAAAATAGTCAAAAGCCATGGCAGTAGTTGTTTCAAAAAAAGTGGATTCAATTTCTTGAACAACTGGGCTAACTTTTTTCATGAATTTGATAATTTGTTTATCGGGAATTGGGTAACCATTTATTCGTATTCTTTCATTAAACCGGATCAAATGGGGTGATGTATAAAGTCCAACATCTTTGCCGGATGCATGGAGGATACTGGCAATCATGGCACAGGTGGATCCTTTACCATTCGTCCCAGCTACATGGATCATTGTAAGGTCATCCTGCGGATTCCCTATAAAATCTAAAAGGCGAAAAGTGTGTTCTAATCCAAGTTTTATTCCGAGACGCTGGAGATTAAAAAGGGACTTTAAAAGGGTAGAAAATTCAGGAGATGTCAACGTGGGTGATTGTGCTGATATTTGCGTGAACAAATCGTCCCGCAAGTGCCTCAAAGGAATCCCGGGAATCTGTAACATAGCAATGTATCTCACCCGTATTTTTATTAGAAACTATATTGTTTTTACTCAATACAGAATTAACAGCCGCGGCGGTTGCTTCACCAGAATCAACAAGAGAAACATCTGATCCCAATATTTGTCTCAGAATTGATTTTAGTAATGGATAATGGGTGCACCCCAAGATTAATGTATCAACATTTGATCGTTTGATAGGTTCTAAATAAGTGGTAGCTATGGCTGTTGGAACATCACCTGAAACCCAGCCTTCTTCAACTAAAGGTACAAAGAGGGGGCAAGGCTGGCTAACAACGGAAATTTTATCATTCGCTGCTCTTAGTCCCTCGCCATATGCATCCGACTTAATTGTGGCATTGGTTCCTAAAACACCAACCTGTTTATTTTTTGTGATAGAGATCGCAGAATGAATGCCCGGTTCGATAACCCCTATAATGGGCAGATCAAATTTTAATTTAATATAATCAAGAGCCAACGATGAAGCCGTATTGCAGGCAACTACTATCATTTTAGACTTCTGATCAATCAACCATTGTGTGATCTCATTCGTAAATTCCTGAATTCGTACCTTACTTTTATTTCCATAGGGAACTCGGGCTGTATCACCCACATATAAAATTGATTCATTCGGCAAGGATTTTGCCAATGCATCCACAACGGTAAGCCCGCCAATTCCAGAATCAAATACACCAATAGGCCCATTATCCATCTTTATTCCTCAGCCAACAATTTTTCACGGGAATATTTAAAATGTTTAATCCCTTCATATACCGCTTCGGCAATCATCTGTCTATACTCTCCCTGCTTGAATTTTTTCTCCTCAGCAGGGTTGGAAATAAACCCAACTTCTACTAACACATTAGGCATGGACGCACCGTACAGGACATAAAATCCCGCTTGTTTTACGCCACGATTTGGAGTTGTCAATTTTTTATCCAATTCCATTTGTATAATGGCTGCAAGATCCTCGCTTTCTTTCAAAAACATACTTTGCGCCATTGTGGCCAAGATCATTTTTTCACCGCTAAGGTCTTTATATTGGTTCACATTTTCTTCAAACTGAATTACTGAGTTTTCCCGAGATGCAACTTCAATAGCTTCATCACTTTTTGCTAGGCTATACAAAAATGTTCCAAAGCCTTGTACTTTTCGGTTATTGTTAGAATTAGCATGAATACTTACAAACATCTTTCCATCCACATCATTCGCTATTTTTGTCCGATTGATCAGAGGCATCCAGACATCTTCCTCTCGTGTATAAACAACTTTGATCCTTGTGTGTTTTTCTAAAAGCCGTCCGATCCGTTTGGTGATATCAAGTACAACATCCTTTTCTTTTGTGCCATATTTCCCTATGGAACCTGGATCCTTCCCACCATGCCCCGCATCCAATACAACCGTATCTAATCGTTGACTTTCTTTTACATTTTCTATGCGTTCCTCTATTTTCCCTAGAGGTGTTCGAAGAGTTATCACAATTTGGTTAGGATCTAAATTTTGATCCAATTCATGACTAATCACTTGTGAACCAAGTTTAAAAGCTACTTGTGCCGTTTCACTAATTTGGTCCGATTCAATCCGGCTAATAACCCCACGAGTCAACCCGTTATTGATAGTCGTGGTATCCACCATCGCCCCTGCAACTGTCAAATAGTACCACCCGTGCTTATTAATGAAAGAACTGATATTTCGCTCTGAAAATTGCTTACTCGTGTTCAATCGAATTATGGTTCCGTTAGATTTTACATCTATGTTGATGCCGGTTATATTGAAATGGATCACATCAATATCAAGGAATTCTTTCTTTCGATCAAAATTGATGCCAGGCAGTACTGTTGATTTTAAAATATCCAGAAATTCTTCTGCTGGAACATAAAGATCATGTGATTCTACTCTTGTGATCTGGGGCATCTGATAGGGTCGATCATCGATCATGACAAAACTAGTATTTCCTGAAATTTTAACTTTCTTTCCCGCAATATATAAAACTAGTTTTTTTCGCTCAGCATTCTCATACAATTTTGAAGATAGGGACCGAGCTAGGTCCTTCGCTGAAATATATAATTTCTTCGAATCTGAAAGTGTTCTTATTTCTGATTCAGTCCCGGCACTGCGGTTAAAAACATGAATCTCGCCCATGAGAACATTTATAATAAAAAGGAATAGTGCAATTCTTCTGAAAATCATCTGCATGAATTTATCTTATCAATCTGAACACAAACAACCAAATGACATCAAATTGAAACATTTATTTGCAGGGCACATCTAACAACTGGAATTTCATCAAAATTCCATGCTCGCCATGCGGTTGAAATACGAAAATGAATCTCGGTACTGGGACTGGTTTGGTAGGATAAAATATTCCCTAAATAGTGACCATGTCGAGTGAATACTTTGCTTTTCATTTCTCCGGGCAAATTCACATCCCAATAATATAGCCACGATAGGCCCTCTATTTTTGTAGTCACCCAATACCATTTAACAGTCCAAAGACCTAAATAATGCTTACTTCTTAGCTGAATACCCAAACTGGAAGGAGAATTATTTTGGGTATGTTTTTCTTGGAGTTGGCATTGGAATGAATTATTTGTATCGTGTTTCCACTTGATGGTCGTTTTAATAGTAGAAATGGGGACAGAAGAAATATTATAATCATTATATCCATAGTTTTCTGATGAGGCTTCCTGAATTTTGAGTTTTGTTTGAATCCAAAGTTTTGAATTGAATTTTTGATCTAGGCCAATACCGGTTTCATGACCGTCTCTTTTAAACTCCCCCTTTAATTTTTCCAACCTTCTAAATATATCAGAATATACATTTACGTTGATTTTATCATATCGGAATCGAAGTTCCTGTAATACACCAGTTTCACCTAATTCTTTATTATTCCAATTGCGAAATGGGTTATCCCTTAATGCAAAATAATTATTGTCAATTTCTCGAAACACAATTCCATAATAAAATGAATCATGTTTCATCTTTCCTCCCATTATTATGGCATTTTTATTCTGAGAGGTAAAAGCTAATTCAGAAAACAGAGTCAAATTTGAGATAGTGTAATTACCATAAACTGATGATGTGAGATTGGTAAAATATCTATCAGTATGATCTTGTCTCCAAGCGCCACCACCAACCACAAATCCCGCTATTCCATTTGGTATTATTGTTTCCCAATCAGCTAATCCAATTGTTTCTATAATATTGTCATGATTTTTAATTTGGTTTTCCGAAACATGAAGACCAACATTTGAAATATTAACGTGATCCTTATCGATAGAACCATCAATTTTTCTATGGGAGATCCCTGCCGAAAGTTGACCGTGGCCCATGGGCTGTTCCCATCCCAACCCTCGATATGCCCAGGATTCATGACTTGACCTGAAGGGTTGAATTCCTCTTCCTCGGCGTAAAATAGAATTGGTGGTTCCAAAATCCGATTTTACCGGCATTGACCTCCAACTGACCAATCCATGTCCAACCAACATCTGGAAATTGCCTATGGTGTAATCATAGTCTTGAAACTTTGTATTCAAAAACATCGAATAATGATCAAGAATATCTAACTCCCCCGGATCTCTTTCGCCAAGAATCCCAATTCTAAATTGATCAAATTGAAAATCACCGATCCATTTATGTTGAATGCCATCCGTCCTATTAATTCTATGTATGAATGATCCGTGGATATTTATCTCTCTTCTGCCAGTCCATAATTCATTTAAAAGCAAATTCAGACGTGGATACCGATCGAGATTATGTAAATCACCTTGAAGAGTCTGCTCTAAGGCATAATGCTCTTCATGACTTAAAAAAGAAAGTTGGGATAAAAGAAGTGCAGATTCTGGAGTGAGTGAATGATGGAAAGCCTTGGCATTATTTAGAATGATAAGATCTGATTCCGGTAGAGGGTTTTCCGGATCAAATGCATCATATACATCATACTGTCCAAAAGAAACGTTATGGAATATGAGTGTAACTAATCCCAGTCTGATAAGTGATAAAGCCAAGATTCGCATAAGAAAGGTAACTAAATTCAATTCGAAATTCTTTCCAGTTTATACATGCTCCAGTTGTAAAAATATTAGGCTGTTGGACCTTACCAACTGCAATATCTATTTGGTCAAGTAATTTATAGATCATGCCAAAACGAACACTGATTGGGAATTCAGTATCCTGGACAAAAGACGCTTGCCCAATTATTTTTTTATTTGGTCGTATCAAAATGCCGGCTGAAATTATTTGGGGAAGTTTTTCATTGGATTGTCCAATCACGGGTCGATTTACATTTAAAAAAGACATCATTGTTTCCACATGGGTTCCCATGGCATATCTCACACTGACTTTTGATCCTATTGCCTCAGCTTGTCCATAATTTGAGATGCTTAATTGATACATATTAAGGGAGATACCAAGTTGAACTAACTCTTTATAACTTTTTGCTCCTAAAATTGAAATCTGTGTTTCCTGATAGCTTGAATTTCCAAACCGGGACAAGCCAAGACCTAGACCCAAGTTCCGGAAATTTCCCCCAACTACAAATAGCGATTCCATGAGAGATCTTAAGCCAAATTTTCGGTTAATACTTCCAGCGCCAAATGGAGATCTATTAATGAGAAGAATTGTTGGATCAGATAATACACCCAGAGAGTTCGGATAAATAGAAAATGGAAATGCCCCCGCAGCATTTTGAAATGATGACAGTGATTCGGAATCAAATGCTCCGTATACCTTATTGGAGCAAAATAATACCATACTGAAACACAATATGGTATGGATTACATGACTGGTGGATTGAAAACTAGCCATGATATTTTAAAATAATGCGCCCCGCATAAACGGGGCGCACCAGCGGAATTAATATTCGCGCTATTTCTTTTCGTACCACATAACGATTATCATTAGGGCAAGTATACCTGCGAATCCTGCGTCTCCAAATTGAGTCATAATTCGACCCAATCCACTGATAACTCCAAAAAAGTCATCAAACAAAATTCCTACAACAATACCTATAACAACTAAGGTCTTGAGCAAATCTGTGATTTGTCCTAGCCATTCGTTTACGGTCTGCAACGCACCTTTCAGCATAGTTTCCTCCTGTTTTCAGGTAACGGGGTCAGGCTTGAAATTAAGAAGACCCCGTTAAAATCCTTTTTGATTATCCCAAAAACGAGAGTAAAACCAGCAGAGCTAACAGTCCAGCAAAACCCCCATCTAGGAATGTGTTTACCAGATCTACGATTCCACCGATAGGGTCAAACCCTGTGGAATAGACAATATTAACGAAAACAAATAACACAATAAGTGCTTTGATTACGCCAATGATTCCAGATGCTGCATTTTGTACTTGAGCGTTTACATCAGCCATGCTGATACCTCCTTGGTTTGGTTCTTTGGTAAAAACAGGGAGCTATTTTATCCGTTCTCTGTTTTTTTTCATAGATTGACCTTATTGTATTCTTTGAATAAAAGGGCAATCTCTTTTGATCGGTCAAATTTACAAATAAAGAGGATATTGACAATATTTTTATTTATTCACCCGCTTGAGCTCTAGTGAGCAGTTTTATAGCTGCGCCAGAGACTCTTTCCACATCAATGGTTTCCATGCATTTTTGGCACAATCTCCAGTGATTTCTTTTGTGTTCACATGATTCATTTGGCTGAATAATTGTTATCCATTTTCCAATAGGGCATGTCAGCTTTGGATCCTGTGAACCAAAGATGGATATCGCCGGTATTCCGATATAGGCCGCCAGATGTCCCGGCATGGAATCATTTCCAATGAGCATCTTTTGATTTCTTAACCAATTTTTGAATTTGATTAAATCCCCATCAAAGATTTCTACCATCAGATCTCTATCTATCATATGTTGAATTAAATTAGTCGTTTCTGGCGTTTTAACAATTGCGATTTGATGATTTTTCGAGAGAATTTCTGCTAATTTAATCCATTTATTTTCTGGCCATGCTCTCCTTGAGTCACTTCCGCCGGCATGAAATACAATAGCCCCTTGACCTTTAAAATTAAATTCTTTTCCATCCAACATGATAGAATCACACCCAAGATGGGATATTAATTGCAGAGAACGCTCTGTTTGGTGGACACCCGTTGGAGATATTTGTGGGTGGGTATAAAAAAAAGAGCCTCCTGTATCGGTATAACCTAGACTCATTTTTGATCGGACATGCCACAGAAACCAACTATTACGTAAGTCACCCTTGAAATCAATCGCTATATCTATATCTCGTTTCCTAAAATGCCGTGCAAAAGATCGAGCTTTAATCCATTTTATCAATGACCAGTCCCAATTTGTCCAAGGGACTTCAACACCTATTACCTCATCTGCAAATTTCAAATCTCGGGACAATTTTTCTGCGCCATGACAACACAATAATATTATATGAGCCTGAGGATATCTTTTTTTTAGAGATTCCAAAACAGGAGCAATGATGAAAACATCACCAATGCGATGATATTGACAAATGAGAATTGAATTTATATTTTCATCATTGAGTGAGTATGATTTTCTATACAAATTACAAAAGAAGTAAAAAGGCCAAATCAGTATGTTAATGATACGCGACCAAAAAATAAAATATGGATTATAAACTTGTCCATTCATACGAGTAATTCCATATCTTTATAATATTGATATAATTTTTCCGACACTTGGGTTATATCATGGTTTTTCACCACCCAATTTCTTGCATCTATTCCTTTTGCTTCAATTTTATTTCTGTCTTGGGATAAATCTCTTAAAACTGAGTCAAAATTATTCTGATTCACATTCACAAATGGGTGATCCGGTATAAATGAATTATATTTATCATTGATTTCTGTCATAGTACAAATTCCCATGGATAATGATTCTACAGAATTCATACCATACCCCCAGCCACCTCGATCTCCAATCTGATCAATAAAAATATCAGATCTCGCTTTTCGTTTTATAGCAGCTGCATGAGAAAGGTTTTCAATGAGGTCGAATTTGATAAGCCCTTCTGATTCCAATTTTTCACAGATTGAAATAATTTTATCGGATCCCTTATAGAATCGATTGGTTGGCGCATGTGCAACCTGTATTGTTTTATTTAATCCATAATTCGGAATAAACTGGTTTGTATCAAAAGGGAGAAAAAGATAATCTAAGTTTGGATGCTTGTCCAACAAATCAACTTCATTTGTCAGGTTAAGATCAGATAAATTATCTATTATAGGCATAACGCCCCTGGCCCGCATATCTTCACCATGATAATGTGCGATGATCTTTTTGCCACGTTCATGGAGTTCTTTTACAAAGAATTCATTTTTCAAAAAATCAGATCCGCTTTCAAAATGGACCACATCAAAATCATATAATTGATAATCCTGGATCGCTTGTTCTATAACTGGACGCCATAACCAATCCTTGAATTTCAAAAAAATCGAATCAAACCAACCTTCAGGCTTCCAGACTGGTGGATTTCCTTCCTTTTCCTTAAAGTATCCATCTTCTCCCCTATATTGTTTATATATAAAATTTCGAAGGCCGGCCATTCGTTCCCCTGTAAAATTAAAGGGTAAGTCTAAGCAAATATCTTCTTCAAAATTTTTGGGTGATCTAAAAAATGTAACTGTTCGACACTCATTTCCCCGAGATTCATGTTCCTTTTTCCATAGCGTCAATGTTCCGACAGTATTTTCTGGTGATATATATAAGATTTTCAGACGCATCAATTAGTTAGGATAAGATAATTTTTCCCAAGGAATCATCACAGATAGTTTTCCAGACTCATCTTTTGGATTTTTTTCTATTTCTATTTTTTTCTTTTGAAACCATATTCTTGTTGATGGAGGGTGGTCAACATAGAATGTTAAACCACACAATTGATCCCTTGCCAAAGATTTACTGCCAATAGGTGTATCCAGGACAGAATCAATATAAATATTGGTCATGCCATCAATAGAATCAACTTTAAAATTTAAATAATCATGCAACTCTTTATACTTAAGCAATCTTGATGAGGTGGCAATAAAAATATCTCCTTCAATATTCTTCTTTTTTAGGTAAGATAAATTTTTTGTTAAATCATTTGGAAGTCCGTCCATTTTTAGGTGTTCATTAAAATGTGTATATAATATCATAAACCCTCGATTCTTTATCAATTGATTTAACATACCCGGTGAAAGTTGTGTTGCCAAATCATGGATATCCAATACTTGCTCTTTTCCCCAAGCATTCATAAAGCGAATAAATTCCCAAAATCTAGTTTGATCACGGAATTGAATGGGAAAGAATAATTGATTCCCATCATCATAGATAGGATTAACAACATGCCTATATCTTGTCCTCTTCATCAGCCACTGAATCAACAATTTAGATTGAACAGAAAAAGTGAGTTCTGATTCTTGCCCAATAACGTGCGTAATTTTCCCTGTCCAAAAAAATTCACAACCTGCCTCAATGGCGAGATCCAAATGATAAGCTTTGTGTGATGGATCATCCCCAAACATGTTTGGATAATTCCCCACTTTTTGATGGTTTAATCCTATTCCGTGATTTACCCAAACAGGAATAGTCGCATGATACTTCTGGAGTTCTTTTAGTGCCATTTTAGCTATTGAACGCGTGAAGCCACCTAAATCAAAATTACCCCAAGAATGAAGAGTGTCTATATGGCCCGATTGCCACATGTTGCGAATTATGGGGGCAAAAGATGTTTCGTTCATTGTTAAGCCATCAAAATAGGACAGCTGGGGTCGATTAGAGTTTGAGAAAAACCAAAAACTATTGCCAATTTCAAGTCCTAGTCCCCGCCCAAATAGTGTATCTGATTCCGTATTAAAATATTCCATTATTTCTGTAAAAGTCTCCTGCGATGCTGCATTATCAATATCACTAGAAATCGCAAGGGCACACTGAAAAGGAAAGGGAAATTTACGAAGTTGAATACCTGAGCTATTCATACCCAAGGGATTTAATATGTTCAGCTAATAATGGAATGACTGATCGTTGCTCTTCTTCAGAAAAGTCTTTCTTCCATTGCCCTGAATTAGATTTTGACAGATCAATTTTCAATAAATTATCTTCCCAGGGCAATTCAATAAAATCACAAATCTTCCTAATTTGAGATTCCGGTTCTAAGACTACATCTTCCAACCTTACTTCTATCCAAGATTGTTTATCTAGGTTTCGTCTAATTTCAATCCATTCAACAATTAAATCATTATAAATCT
>JABHKE010000070.1 GCA_018692355.1 Fidelibacterota bacterium | reverse complement strand
TGGAAGATCTCTATTCAACCATGTATTTTCATTCTGACTATTCCAACCAACCCAACCGTTTGCATTCACTTCGACAAAAGTATATGCTTCATCAAAAAAATCAAATTCGAACGGTAAGGATATAGGATTATCTGCAAAAAGGTCATTATGGGAAAAATTAAGTTGAATGGCATGATCTTCGATATCGATCCATTCATATTCCATTCCCAATTCTTCAGCAGCTGATGTCCAATAATAATTGCCCCCATCGGGGCCACCCTGGGGATTCGAAAATGGAATATCACCTGCGGTATTTACTGAATAATTCAATTGGGTTTCTACCTCTCCAACATTTGACAAAGTTACAGACTGACTTCCAAGTTCTCCCGAAGTTACATTGAAATTGAGTTCGTCAGGATTAACTTCAATTTCCGGTACACCGAATGATACGGTGAATGAAATAGTTTCATCGGCGCTGGTTACATTTAACAGATTTAGCCCGCCATCTCCTCCATTTCCACTGTTATAGAGGAAACACGAAGGATCTGTCCCATTATTTAAGAATATGTGTCCATAATCTGAACTATAAGGTGCTAAATCAAAACTACCATTGTTCGCTAGTGTGCCGCCAGGTCGGTAACAGTAAATTTCGTCTGGTGGCCCTTGAGCATTCCCATTGCCGGCTGACGTGTTAATTCTGTAAACAACAAGGCCATTTCGGTTTCCCGGTGTATTAATGTCATAAAGGCCTTCTTTCCTTCTGTATTCAACAACAAAATATTCAGTTTCAGAATTTGGAGAAGCTATTTTATAAATTGCATTTTCTCGTTGCTGCAACGGATTAATCGTATAAGTACCACTTTCGGTTATTTCGGGAAGATTCGGTAACCAATCACCATATTTCCATTTCATAAAAGCACTAGGGTATTGAGGCGGATTGGTATTGGCCTCCATAATATCCCAACCCCCAACAGCTGACGGCGCTCCACCTCCATCATAGTGGTAAAGGTCGGGTGCACCCAATACATGAAAAAATTCGTGACAAAGCACACCAACATTGAAATACCAGGATTCAGATAACATGAAGAGATAATCCCACACCTGCGCCCCGTTTATCAGGACTGTTTCAGTATAAAGTGACCAACGGTGCGGCCATAGCAGGTCTGCCCAATCTCCAGGACCACCATAGATGACAAATGAAACAGCATCAACGATCCCATCATCGTTAGCGTCAATATCTATGAGGGGTGATACTTGACTGGCGATGGAATTAAGTGCATTCGCTAGCAATGTTTGTTCACGCTGAGTACGTTCATCATTATTCTGGTACCCATTTGTATTTACATTTGAATAAGGTTGATAATAGCTTCTAGGGTGAGAATCCTGGTAAGACGTATTAACATCATTTGATGTTTCAGGGTAATGGTGTGTATTCACCAACAGTGTATTGTATGAAACTTCCCAGTAGTAATGACGTAAAGAAGGCTCATCTTCATCGGTCTGAAAGACTTCATCATAATAGGATCTTGGTTGCACAAATTCTGGATCATCAGAAAATCGAATAAATACGTTAATTTGTGCAATTTCCCCAGATGTTGGGGCATCTCTAGATTCTCGGGTAGATTCAGGATTGTGATAAAAAGATTTATTCCGTTGATATAATTGATCACTGATAGCTAATCCCGAAATCAGTCCATAAGCATCTGGATTTCCATGACCTGCAATCAGGGCAGACGGGATTAAATCACCATTAAAATCTAAATTGGCATAATAATAATAACCATCTTCCTGATTCATGATTATAGTAAAATCATTGGCATCATGAAGTCTTCTTCCATATTGGTCCCCAGTCACAAAACAATCAATAACTTCGCCATTGGGCTGAGTAATTATTCTCGGAATATCATTAAACCATGTTGCAAATACGATAGAAATAGATGCAAGGATAGGAAAAAATATTTTAAATATTTTCATTAGATATTAAAAGTATTACGTTAAAAAAGGAACGATACTTACTTAAGAAGTACCATTTTTTGGGATTGGGTATAACCATCAATCAATAAACGATAGATATAGGTACCTCCACTCATCGAAAGTCCAGCCTGATCATTGCCATCCCATTGGAAGGAAGTCAATCCGGGACTTATAAATCCATTGTGCAATATTTTTACTACTTGTCCATTGATATTATAGATAACAAGGGTCCCGCTAGTTCCTTTATCTAATTCCACAGAAATAGTTGTGGATGGATTAAAGGGATTTGGAAAATTTTGGTTCAATGAAATTTTATCTGGAAGGATTTCATCTAATTTGAGGGAACTCATTGCCACAACAATTTCATGGTGGGTTTCACCATTTTCAGATCGATATTTGGCAGTGAAGGTATCGTAATTCCATTCCTCAATGTCATATATGAATTCTTCAAAACCAATGGTCCCAATAGGAGTAATCCATCTTCTTAATAATATAAGTTGATTTGTTAATTTATCAATGCCAATATAATGATAGGTCCAATTAAGATTTTGGTCATATATAAAATCTGACGATGATGTATAAATTAAATAGTTTTCTCTATCTCCACCTTGAGAAATTTGGATAGAAATACTTTTATTCTCATAAGTTATTGTAGGATTCTGCAGATTTTCCACGCCAGTCCAATCGCCTATGAAATCAATCAACGTTTGGGCGTTGAGCCCCCAAGCTGTAAGGGATACAGTAATTACTGCGGATTTTATGTAGGGATATACCTTCATGATGAGTACCTCGGAGCCACCAAATATACAACACATTCGACCAAGAAAGGAATCTTGATTATATCATTGATTTTATAGTATAACTATTTTAACAACAGCATTTTTTTACTAAGAGAACCTTCAACAGTTTCTAATTGATATAAATACAACCCGGATGGCACTTTATATCCAAGGAAATGTTTCGCATCCCATATCGCGGTATACTCTATTCCCTTTTGGCCGTTTTCAGATTTTAATGTGTTAATCAATTGTCCATTAATATTAAAAATATTCAGCGTGTAAAAACCATCATTTTTTAAAGTATAATGGATTTTCGTAACAGGATTAAACGGATTGGGGGAATTTTGGGTTAACCCGAATTTCAAAGGTAGAATATCTTTTTGAATGGATACCGTTCCACTACAAGTTAAATCAAAAGCACCTATGACTTCACCATTATCAGATGCAGTCTGGCAAATGGAGTTTTCATTAAGTGCATAATTAAAAATATTCGGATCACAAAATTGTGGATTTTCGTCCATAACCCCTGTCCCAATGGTAAAATTAAAATTTGGAAAATTTTCCAAAATATTTTCTCCACCTTCTAAAATTGAATAACTAATCTCCAACAAGGTCAAGCCACTTGTTTCAGACGAATAAAATTGATCTCCAATATTGCCCCATAGGATAGAATTTACAAATGAGATTACGCCACCATGGCAGGTTATGACCGACCCCACGCCAGAGGCATTCCCTTCAAAAGTGGTTTGATTCAGGTTGATGGTTGCTTCATGAGCTACGATCCCAGCGCCAAAATCATATCCCAGGTTTTGTTCAAAAGATGTCCATTCAATTTGACCAACACCACCTAATTGATATAATCCACCTCCTTCAATAAAAGCTTCATTATTCCTTATTTGACTATTCAGGATAGTAGGTTCAGCATTTTCCGAATAAATCCCCGCACCCCAATAAGAAATATTTCCCTGGATCAACATTTTATCAAAAGTAGGTGCTCCATCAGTGATATATATACCACCACCCATATTTGATCCATTGTTTTGGATAACGCTATTTAAAAAATATGCATTTGATCCGGAAAGAAAAACGCCACCACCAATTTCAGCTGTATTATCTTCTATAACCACATCAATAAAAGTGGGTGAACAATTTTGGAGGACAACACCACCTCCACTAGTAACAACCCCTCCACGAAATGATATACCTCGGATTGTTGCACTATCGTTAGATGGTCCATTTAAAATAAAACATGAGCCACCTAATGGACCAGGCGCAAAGAAAGTTTCTTGAATCATTCCTATTAATTCCAACTCATAGGCTCTTGATTCCAGTACAACTTGTTTATTGTTAAAGTCTATTTCTTCGAAATATACATTGGGAGTTAATCTAATTGTATCACCATCTGTCGAACCATTGATCGCTCTTTGAATGGTTGCAAAAGGTGTATCCAAACTACCATCATTGCCATCATGTCCATTATGATCTACATACCAAATTGGTCCAAGATTCACAGGGCCACACGCCGATTCGAAACAACCTATGAGTGTCCCATCAGATCCACCATTAATGCAAGGAGAATTTTCTCTTAAATAATAATTCCCTATTGGTGCATTACAAAAATAGGGATCGCCATCTAGATTTCCTTCTTCCCAATTAACATCTCCATTATCATTATCAATAATGCCATCTTCCCCATTTTGAACTAAACTGTAATTCACGGTGAATTCTACATCATCTCCAGTCGATCTGAAATAGACCTGAGATTCATTATTTCCAAAAAGAATAGAATTATTCAATGAAACATCTGCGCCATCACGCAAATAGATACCGCCGCCATAGGTAGCGGCCACATTGTTCGCAATGGTCGCATTGTTGATTTGAACAGTAGATGAATTCCGTACATAAATGCCTCCGCCTGAACTAGAAATATTGTTACCTACTAACAAATTTTCAATTTGAGAATCAGCATTGTTAATATAAAGTCCACCTCCTAGTCCATCTGCAGTATTATCAAATATATAAAGATGGGTTGCATTTAAATTAGCATTATCCTTTAATATAATACCGCCACCAGAATTGTTAGCAGAATTTGCTGAAAATACAACATTGTCCATAATGGGTGATGATTCACTCCTCAAATAACATCCTGCACCAAATTCAGCTACATTGCCCATAAAAGAACAATTATAAAATTCGGGACTGGAAGCAATTTTTGCATACAATCCCCCACCTACATCATCTGTCTCATTATCTTTGATAATACAGTCAAAGAATTTGGGAGATGAATTATAGCAAAAAATGCCACCACCACCACCACCATCACATATATTATTCTGGATAATACAATCCTTTATAATTGGATCGCTGTTTTCACAATAAATGCCGCCACCATAATTATAATATGTACCATTTCCATCTGGATCTTCATTATTCCCTGTGCCATTTTGAATTGTAAATCCTTGTAAAATAGACTCATTTGATTCTCCACTGGCAAACGAAACAACACTACCATTCTCATCACCATCTAAGACGGTTGATTCAATGAGTAAAGAATCATCTGCAATGTAATAAAGCGATGAAACAACGATTTCCTTTCCATCAAAATCTAAGGTTTCCTCATACAACCCAGGCCACACTAATATCGAATCCGAATTGGATGCAGCATTGATAGCGCTCTGAATTAATGAAAAATTTCCTGGTACGTAAAATGTTTCAGCCCCGAGAAACGATAAGATAGAGAAAAGAAACAAATAAAGTTGAATTTTCATTTTTTAGTTCATTGTTTGGTATCGTGCTCAAGCATTTTATCTTATAATTTCGAGATGGAAATATGAGATTCCCATATTAATTTCCATCCCCCTTTTTAGTCAATTTAATAAAAAAACGTTTATGATTGTAGCAATACCTAAAGAAATAGATACAATTGAGCCACGTGTCGCCGCCACGCCTTCTACTGTCAAAGATTTGATAAAAGCTGGTTTGCAAGTTAAGGTAGAAACACTAGCAGGAGATGAATCTTTTTTCTCTGACCAAGAGTATGTTAATGCTGGCGCCGAAATCGTATCATCATCAAGTGATTTACTATCTTCTGCTGATATTATTCTAAAAGTGTTACCCCCTACTCAGGATGAGACGTCACAATTGAAATCCAGTGCCACGTTCATTTCATTTTTTCAAACAACTCGAGAAATCCAAACTGTACAGGCATTGACTGAAAAATCTATTACTGGTTTTTCCATGCACCTGATTCCCAGAACAACCCTTGCGCAAAAAATGGACGCCTTATCTTCACAAGCAAATATCGCAGGATACAAGTCTGTATTAATTGCCGCGTCTCGACTTGGTGTTTATATGCCATTATTGATGACAGCTGCCGGCACTATTCGACCTGCAAAAATATTGATTCTAGGTGCTGGAGTTGCAGGGCTCCAAGCCATTGCCACTGCCAAAAGATTAGGAGCACAAGTTGAAGCCTTTGATGTCCGTCCGATTGTTAAAGAACAAGTTGAATCCTTGGGTGCAAAATTTATTGAAGTGGAATCAGACTCTGATGATGGTGTGGGTGATGGTGGCTATGCCAAGGAAACATCAGACGATTATAAACGCCGGCAAGAAGAATTGATTCATGAACATATGAGTATGGCCGACATGGTCATTACCACAGCATTAATTCCTGGGCGACCTGCTCCCCTGCTTATACCAACCACCATGGTAGATTCTATGAAACCTGGATCCATCATTATGGATCTGGCAGCAGAAAATGGTGGAAATTGTGAATTGACTCAAAAAGATGAGATCATTAAATACAATCATGTAACCATCGATGGCACATCCAATATTCCCGGAACCATGCCTGTTCATGCCAGTGAATTGTATTCTAAGAATATTACAGCATTTTTAACTTATATGGTAAAAGATGGAAAAATAAATCTAGACCTGGAAGATGAAATTATTTCTGGGGCAATGTTTACTCACAAAGGTGAAATAACCCACAAACCAACCCAAGAAGCATTGAACGCTTAAGGAAAATTATGGATATCAATATTTTAACAGTTTTTATATTGGCGATCTTTGTTGGAATTGAGATCATTTCAAAGGTACCTCCTACCTTGCACACTCCTCTCATGAGTGGGTCTAACGCCATCTCTGGAATTGCTATTGTTGGTGCTATAATTGCCACAAAAGTAGGGGGCGGTACAGGGACATGGCTAGGATTGATCGCAGTCATATTTGGCACTATAAACGTTGTTGGCGGTTTTATGGTGACCGATAGAATGTTAAAAATGTTTAAGCGTAAATAGGGAAAGACGGTGGTATACACAAATATATTTTACGTTTTGGCATCGGTTTTATTTATCTTAGGGATAAAAAAACTCAGTCACCCTAGAACCGCTCGCAATGGAAATATGATCGCATTCATTGGAATGATGATTGCCATCGTTGCTACCTTACTTGCAAAGCATGAAATTGAAATAGATTTTCAATTGATAGCTATTGGAATTGTCGTTGGAATTATAATCGGTGCTACATTTGCAATAAAAGTACAAATGACCCAAATGCCGCAAATGGTTGCCATTTTTAATGGGTTTGGCGGTGGTGCATCAGCATTAGTTGCAGCGGCTGAATTTTTAAAAACCGGTGAAATCACAACTTTTACTTTGGGGACAATAATTCTTTCAATTTTTGTGGGAACTCTTACATTTACAGGAAGCTTTATCGCTTTCGGCAAACTTCAAGGATTTGTCAGCGGGCAACCCATTGTTTTTCCAGGACAACAAGTCTTTAATGCGCTTATGGCCTTGGCGTTATTAATTGTTGGTGTTTATTTGGTCCAAATACCGGGCGAAATTAATTATTTTTATGCAGTCGTTATCATTTCTGCCATCATGGGGATCACTCTCACAATTCCAATTGGCGGCGCAGACATGCCCGTTGTTATTTCTCTACTTAACTCCTACTCCGGAGTTGCAGCAGCAGCTACCGGATTTGTATTAATGAACAATGGCTTGATTATTTCTGGTGCTTTAGTTGGTGCGTCCGGACTCATCTTGACCAATATTATGTGCAAAGGAATGAATCGGTCTCTGGCGAATGTAATTTTTGGTGCCGTTGGATTGGCACAGGAATCCACTGGCGATAGTACAACCAAACAGATTACAGTTAAATCTTATTCAACCGAAGAAGCAGCCATGATCTTTGATGCAGCTGAAAAAGTGATTGTTGTTCCCGGTTACGGTCTCGCGGTAGCCCAAGCACAGCATGCTGTCCGTGAAGTGGCTGAATTTCTTGAAGGGAAAGGGAAACAAGTTTTATATGCCATTCATCCCGTAGCTGGAAGAATGCCAGGCCACATGAATGTATTATTGGCAGAAGCAAATATACCGTATGAACAATTAAAAGATCTGGATGAGATTAATCCGGAATTTGAAGATTGTGATGTTGCATTGGTTCTGGGAGCAAATGATGTTGTGAATCCTGCGGCACGCCATGATAAATCTTCCCCGATTTATGGAATGCCTATCTTAGATGTGGACAAGTCCCGAACAGTCATCATTAATAAGCGAACCATGAACACTGGATTCGCAGGTATCCAGAATGAATTATTTGGCTTTGATAATTCGATTATGGTCTTTGGTGATGCAAAAGATATGTTACAGCAATTATTGAAAGATCTAAAAGAATTATAAGATTTCCTATAAAACAAAAAAAGCTCCTCGGCCGGTAAACCGATGAGCTTTTTTTGTTTTCACAATAATTTTCTATATAAAAAATGGCAACTACTGTTCTTTACTAAAATCCACCATTTTTTTAGTTGTATTAGAATAGAGCCCTATGGAAATGTATTTAGAACATACAGCTTCAGCATAGTCCTCAGAAAAATAACGTCCAACCTTAAATACGCGGCCGCCCCGATCTTGAACCACATCCAACTCAGGTAGGATTTCTCCCACAGCATTAATCTGATCATCGCCCTGCGGAACTATATTCACCTCCCACATTTCAACTTCTCCACCTTTTTCTAGACTGACATAGTGAGCTATCATTCCTGTGAATTCTGCAACGGCCATGGCTTCTTCAGCTGTTACTTCATCATCTGCTTCAGCCATCATATTAATTAAATCAACTAAACTTTCTGCCACATCTGTATCCGGACCTTCATCCAAATAAGATTGTACTATTGATTTCAATTCCACAAGGTTGGTAACTGTCTCAGGCTTTCCAGGTACGAGTTCAGGAATGTCTATATTCCATTTTTCAGCAAACTGATTAATCAAATCAATTTCTTCCTGAGCAATATCATCATCAATCGCTGCAAGTTTAACCAATATATCAATTATTTTACGAGCACCTTTCGGGCGTAACATATCACTTAATAACTCGCCGGATTCTTTTCGTTCCAGATTTAATGCTCGGCCCAAAAGAGTAAGAAATCCAACACCTCTATTGGTGTCAACATAATATCCTGTACCAATCATGGTAAATACAAAAGCCAAACATAATGCAATGACGCTTTTGGCTGCAGAAAAATAATCGTTTGTAATTAATAAACTATTCAGAAGAAATGGGAATCCAACTGCAAAACCCAACATGGCAGCAACAATAGAGATACTGTTAGCTACTTCTTCATTTTTACGCCGCTTCCAAATTTTATTTACTGTTAAATATCCCTTTATCAAGGAAAATACCAATGCACTAGAGACAAGAACACCTATCAACTGTTCAAACAATGTTGCTTCCCCTACAGGAGATGCTTGCAAGATGTTCGTGCCTGCCACAATAAATAAAATGAAGCCTATTAGATAGTGATTATTACCTGTCATTTCCAGCGCCTTTATTTTCAGAAAAGTTTTTTTTGGTATTGGTTTAAATACCTTATTTTTAAACAGTGAGAATAAATAATCGGTAAAGAATGGTATTTAATGTTAAGCCCAATAATAAATAAAGCCCCATACTATCTGCAGAGGGCTTCATCTAAGGACTGATTCAAATTCTTTAATCAATAATAGAGATTTCAACAGCCTTTTGACCACGATCGCCATCAATAACCTTGAACTCTACCTTATCACCTTCCCGAACGTAAATTCCTTCGGTTAACCCTGATTCATGAAAAAAATAATCATTTCCATCATCACTGGTAACAAATCCATATCGTTTACTCTTATTGTAAAATTTTACTTTACCTGTTTGCATATTTTCCTCTGTAATTGAAATTATTGTTGGTAATCACATTGACCATTGTACCAAAAAATAGAGATGACTGAAAGTAAAATTCAATCAAAATTATTTTCCAATAAATCGGTATTGATTCATCAATTCTTTCTTGGTCTTGGCCCTTTTTTGGCTCCCCGATAAACAAACCAGTCCTCACTGGTAATCTCATGAAAGTAATTCGATTCTTCTATCAATATTTTTGCAGTTGTTTGCCTTACAGCGGCAATCTCAACCCTAACGCCTTCTGCTTTCAGATGGCTTACTAATTCAACAAAATCTGAATCACCTGACATAATAATAATAGTGTCCACCTTGGATGCCAATTGAGTCGCTTTTATTGATAATGGAATATCAGCCGATTTATGGCAGGGAACAACGGAGCCATAATAATTCTCGTGGAGACGTTCAGAAAATTTTTGTGAAATTGATTTCCCTTCCCGAAAGTAAATGAGTCTGTTTAGACCTCTTCCATTCAATAGTTTAGGTATCAATTTATCAAAATCGATCATAGCCTTAGTCGATTTGGATACTCCATGAATACTTCGTTCAATATTATTTCCGTCACATAAGATTGCAACGGATTGGTTAATCAGTATATCTGACATTTAGTTTTTTCCTTAATAGTAAATTTGATTATTGTGATCTTTCAACGATCTCGTAAAATAATTTAACGGATTCTTCTTCCCCGATCCGGAATTTCCGCTGGCAATAATGGGAAACTATACCTTCCACCAACTCTTCATATTCATCTTCCGTGTATAATTCAAGTATTGTTTCCAGGTATTCTTCCAGTTCTGCGCGTTGTGATTCCGTAAAGGGCATGATAATTTCCGTTGGAATATACCGCTAATTATGGAGAGATGGCAGAGTCTGGCTGAATGCGCTGCACTCGAAATGCAGTATACACTTGCGTGTATCGGGGGTTCGAATCCCTCTCTCTCCGCTCTCGTTAATGATGACAAAGCCCTGCAAAAACAGGGCTTTTCTTTTTCATTATATTCTCATCAAAGTACCGGAATGAATCAATATATACCATTCCTTTTGCAAAAACGGGATACAATTTGGGATACCGATTGAGGTTCTGGGTTTTTTGTTTGTGGGATGATGTGTAGATTTAGGTAGTTACAAGGAGTGTTGAAATGAAAATGTACATATTGGCTATAGTATTTATATCCAACCTATTTGCTCAAGTAGACTACAATACACAGATACAAACAATATTTAATGCCAACTGTACAAGTTGTCATATGTATGGTAATGCCAGTGGTGGTTTAACCTTAACCTCCTATTCTGGTGTTATGACTAATAGCAATAGTGGAGCTTCGGTTGTTCCGGGTGACCATGCTAATAGTTTGCTGTGGCAAAAAGTGAACAGTGGTGATATGCCACAGAACAATCCAGATTTAAACAGTGATGAGGTTGACTTGATTGCCCAGTGGATTGATGAGGGTGCATTGGAGGTGCAACTATCAATAATTGATGAAACACTCCCGATTACCTATAACCTACAGAATGCCTACCCAAACCCATTCAACCCTGTCACAACACTCCGCTACGACCTACCGGAAGATGCATTGGTCAACATCACCATCTATGATATGATGGGTAGGATAGTGAGCAATCTGGTCAGCAGTCAGCAAAATGCAGGCTATAATTCCATCCAATGGGATGCTACCAACAACACAGGACAGCCAGTATCAGCAGGATTATATCTATATACCATACAGGCTGGCAAGTTCAGGCAGACCAAGAAGATGGTACTACTAAAATAGATTTACCCTTTCTACAACAACAAGCCCCACATTTGTGGGGTTTGTTGTTTGTGGGATGATGTGTAGATTTGGATAAGGAGATTCTCAATGACAAAATATTTACCTTTACTATTTATTATCAATTTCGCTTTTGGGCAGGTTTGCACAGCAGATGATGGCACAGAAGGTGTTGAACTATGGGGTACTTGTTATTCAATTGAGAATACTACTGAATTGAATTTATCAAATAGTGGACTCACAGGAGAGATACCACCAGAGATAGGGAATTTGACTAATTTGACTTATTTGAATTTAGGAGATAATGACCTTAGCGGAGAGATTCCACCAGAGATAGGTAATCTGACTAATTTGACTAAACTTAGGTTAAGTTATAACAACCTTACAGAATCAATACCACTAGAGATAGGGAATTTGACTAATTTGTTGTATTTGAGTTTGTATGGTAACCACCTTTCTGGAACGATTCCATCTGATATTGGGAATCTTACAAATCTAACTGAATTGTATTTGGGAGGTAATCAACTCACAGGTTCCATCCCACCAGAGATAGGCAATCTGACTAATCTGGAATATTTGTTATTAAACCATTGTCAACTCACAGGAGAAATCCCGTCAGAGATTGGTAATCTGACAAATCTGTATGAATTGTTTTTATATGAAAATCAACTCACAGGTTCTATCCCACCAGAGATAGGGAATCTGACCAATCTGACTTGGTTCTGGTTAAACGATAATCAACTCACAGGAGAAATCCCGTCAGAGATTGGTAATCTGACAAATCTGGAATATTTGAATTTAGAAAATTGTCAACTCACAGGAGAAATCCCGTCAGAGATATGGAATCTGACCAATCTGTATGAATTGTCTTTAAAGGAGAATCATCAACTCACAGGTTCTATTCCACCCGAGATAGGAAATCTAACTAATCTGACTAAATTGAATTTACACAATAATCAACTCACAGGTTCTATTCCACCAGAGATAGGCAATCTGACTAATCTGATTGCTTTGACTTTACAAACTAATCAACTCACAGGTTTCATTCCACCAGAGATAGGTAATTTGACCAATCTGACTTTATTGTGTTTATACCAGAATCAGCTCACCGGTTCTATCCCAACAGAGATAGGATATCTAACTAATCTGACTGTCTTGTATTTACACGAGAATCAGCTCACAGGGGAGATACCTGATAGTATCTGTAACCTTGTTGAAAATAATTGTAATATTATTATAACTAACAATCAACTCTGTCCTCCATATCCATCTTGTATTGAAAATTATGTGGGAGACCAAGACATATGTTCTTGTGGATTGGATGATGTTAGGGTTTATTTATGGGGTAATTGTTATTTAATAGAAAATACTACTGAATTATATTTGTCAAATAGTGGACTTACAGGTTCTATCCCTTTAGAGATAGGTAATCTGACCAATTTGACTTATTTGGATTTAGAAAGTAATCAACTCACTGGTTCCATCCCATCGGAGATAGGTAATCTGACTAATCTGACTAATTTGAATTTAAGAAGTAATCAACTCACAGGTTCTATCCCTCCAGAGATAGGCAATCTGACTAATCTGATTGATTTGACTTTACAAACTAATCAACTCACAGGTTCTATTCCCCCAGAGATAGGGAATCTGACCAATCTGACTATATTGTGGTTATCCTATAATCAACTCACAGGAGAAATTCCAACAGAGATAGGCAATCTGACTAATCTGAATGATTTGACTTTACAAACTAATCAACTCACAGGTTCTATTCCCCCAGAGATAGGGAATCTGACCAATTTGAATCAGTTGTATTTAGCCCATAATCAACTCACAGGTTCTATCCCTGATGAAATTTGTAACCAAGGAGATAGTTCACCTACTCTTTCAAATAACCAACTCTGTCCACCATATCCATCCTGTATTGAAGATTATGTGGGAGAACAAGATACCACTAACTGTGAGCAAGTGTCCATCATTGATGCAACATTCCCGATTACATATA
>JABHKE010000071.1 GCA_018692355.1 Fidelibacterota bacterium | reverse complement strand
TGGAGAAGCACCTTCGAATATTCATAATTATTCTCCATCATATATTGGCCATCCCACTCTAAAGTGTTAGAACAAGCGCCTTCGTGGTAGACGGCATCAATCTGGCCAAAATCATTTCTATCTCTGACGAGAGAAATAAAATCTTTTTTGTCATAATAATCAGATATATCTAAATCAGATATATTCCGGAATTTCTTCCCGTCTTTTAAATGATCAACAACAATAATATCGTTATGTCCAGATTTGTTTAACCCTTCAATAATATTACTGCCAATCATTCCGGCACCGCCTGTTACAATTATACTCATTTCATGTTTCTCCGAATGAATATTAAACCTAAAACAAGACCTTTAGCAATGGTTCAGTTTATCTAAGACCTAGAATAAAATTATATGCACTGTGGATAAAAATAAAATAAATATTATTTCCTGTTTTAACATATATTCCGCTAATTCTGAAACCAAAATTGTACAATAATATTATTTAAAATAAAAGAGCTTCTCTAATGAAACACAATCAATATTATGGTATTATTCCTCCAATGGTGACTCCCTTGGAAGATTGGGATAAGTTAGACTACCATGGAATAGAAAAATTAATAAATCACATTCTTAAAGAGGGAGTCCATGGTCTTTTTATTTTGGGCACAACAGGTGAAGCGCCAAGCCTAAGCCACCGGTTAAGGAAAGAAGTTATAAAGAGAACCCTCGATCAAGTTGGGACAAAAGTGCCTGTTCTTGTTGGGATTACAGCCCGTTAATTAGATTGAAGTAAATCATCAATAGCATCCCGTTGTGGCAACGATGGTTCTGCCCCCAATTTTGTCACGGCTAAGGCACCGGCAGCATTAGCAATTTCCACCGATAAGTCTATACTTATTCCGTTAGCCAATGATGCAGCAAGTACCCCACAAAACGAGTCTCCAGCAGCAGTTGTATCCACTACTGAAACATCAAAAGCCGGAATCAATTTTTCTCCATCTTCATTTAATAATAATGAGCCACGGTCTCCTAAAGTTAGGATGACAGTTTCAACACCTTTTGAAAGAAGATTCCTTCCAGCGACTAATACCTCATTCTCAGTTTTTGTAGGTAATCCTGTCAAGGTTTCAGTTTCAATTTCATTAGGTATGATAATATCTACTAGTTTTAATATTTGATCAGGGATTAATTGAGCAGGTGCAGGATTGAGTATGACTAAAGTATCATTTTGTTTGGCAATCTCAGCAGCTCGTTGATTGGCATCCATCGGGACTTCGCACTGCATAACTAAAACATCAGCATCGGCTATGGTTGATTGTGCTTGATTAATATTCTCAACCGTAAGTGCCATGTTAGCTTGGGGAATAATAACTATACTATTATCCCCAGATGCATCGATTAATGGCATAGCAACTCCTGTGCCATTTTCATCATCCTGGGTCACAAAATCTGTATTGATTCCTTCTTTTGAAAATTTCTCTAAAAATTGCTTTCCAAAAAAATCATTTCCTAGTCTACCTACCATAGTGACTTTTGAACCAGCTCTGGATGCAGCGATGGCTTGATTTGCGCCTTTTCCGCCAAGGAACATTCCGAATGTGTTTCCAACAAGGGTTTCCCCCGTTTTGGGTCGGCGTGGTACTGTGGCGACAAGATCATACATAAAGCTACCCACAACAGTTACTTGCCCCATTTATTCGTTTTCCAATTGATTTCCCAAGCTACCGCCAGGATGAAAACCATGAAGATCACTTCGATTAAATCCTTTATCTTCCGAGACAGATGATGCTAAAGCATCTCCTAATGCTATCTGAATATTTCCAGATGATCTAAAAATGACATCTCTTTTTCTTTGTTTATTGACTAATTATTCCTTCTTTTATGATATCATGAATATGTATAACTCCTAAATATTTTTCGCTTTTTATTACAATAAGTTGAGTAATATTGTTTTGCTCCATCTCTTTAAGTGCGTTATAAGCTAAATCCTCTGGTTTTGTAATTTTTGGGTCACAACTCATAATATCTTTAGCACATAAAGAAGAGATGTCTTTTTCATTCTCAAGCATTCTTCTTAAATCTCCATCTGTTATGATTCCAGCTAATTTTTTATCATTAAGAACAGCTGTTACCCCTAACCTATTTTGAGAAATTTCAATAATAACCTCATTTATTGATGCGTTGGAATTAACTTTTGGAGTATAGTCAGAGATTAGATCCTGAACCTTTATATTGAGTCGTTTTCCAAGAATTCCTCCTGGATGAAATCGAGCAAAATCTTCTTCTGTAAAATCTTTACACGCCAATAAACTTACAGCAATAGCATCTCCCATTACCAGCTGAGCAGTAGTTGATGATGTTGGCGCTAAATTATTTGGGCATGCCTCTTTCTCCACACTTACGTCTAATATAAAATCAGACTTTATTGCTAAAAAAGAATTTGGATCTCCTGTTAATGCAATAATTTTATTCCCCATATTTTTAATAAAAGGAACAAGCGCTTTAACCTCAGAAGTATTTCCACTTTTCGAAATACAAATTACCACATCTCCTTCTTGAATATTACCTAAATCGCCATGTATTGCATCAGCAGCATGTAAGAAAACAGCTGGCTGTCCTGTAGAATTAAAAGTAGCTACCATCTTATTAGCAATATTAGCGCTCTTACCTATTCCAGCAACTATCAATCGTCCTTTTGTGCTAAGAATCAAATTGATAGCATTTACAAAATCATCATTAATACTGCTCTCAAGTTTTGCTACTGCAGCTAATTCAATAGCAATTGTTTCTCTTGCAATTTTTTTTATGTCAGATAAGGATTTCATAAAATAGTATTTTTGTGTATAAAACCGAAAACAAAAGTATCACATTTTTCAGCTATATGACCAGATTTCCCAAGGCCTACAAATATGGTTTTTCCAGAAGTTTGGTTAATCAGTTTACAGGATTGAATGAATGAATTGTCTAAAGATGATTTCAATTGCAATAATGATTGAATCTCTTTTTCCAGTACAATTTTCCCAGATTTAATATAATCCATTTGATATCCCTAATTTGTAATTGAAACTGTAGTTATGGTATCCAAGTTTAAGGTATTGAGAAGTGATTTTGAAATATTCAATGATTTAAATACTTCAAACCTTTTAGAAATATATGGTTTTTTATTTTTCACATTCTACTCCTAAATTGTCTGCTCTTATAATATATCATGTTTAAACGGTACTTTAAAAACCCCATTATATCGCCCAAAGATATTCTTTCATCCCATCCGGAGATGATTGATATTTCATCTGTTTTTAATCCTGGCGGCATACAATTTGGTAATAAAATATTACTTCTACTTCGTGTTCAAAATCGAGGGAGAGATACCCTAATAGTGAGAGCCACCAGTGATGATGGTGTTCATTTTTCAATTGATAACCAACCTATAAAATTTTCTGGAATGGACAATTTGGATGAAACCGTTTTTCATATTTATGATCCACGCATTACGAAAATAGAAAATACTTATTTTGTCATGGCTGCCATGGATGTGGTGGGAAAATGTTTATTAGGACTTTTTAAAACCGAAGATTTTTCTTCTTTGGAATTTTTAGGGATTACAGGAGAAGAAGACAATCGAAATGGCGTTCTCTTTCCTGAAAAAATTAACAGGAAATATGCTAGCTTTGATCGCCCAAATAAATCTCTGGTAGAAAGTGGTGTAACCACCGGCAATGCGATTTGGTATTCGGAGTCTGATGATCTGAAAAAATGGGATTCAAAAGAATTAGTCATGGAAGGTCGGTTGCATTATTGGGATGAAAATATTGGCGCAGGTCCCCCGCCCATAAAAACTCACAAAGGCTGGCTTATGGTTTACCATGGTATTGCTATGCATTATCAGCCGATCTATCAGGCTGGTGTTGTTTTGCTGGATCTGGATGAACCATGGAAAGTCATATCCCGTGGGCGATATAACGTTTTGGAACCTCGAGAAATGTGGGAGATGGTCGGTCAAGTACCAAACGTAGTTTTCCCTACAGGTCTTATTGTTGACTCGGTGGATGATAATGGATTTACAAACTCATCTAGTGAGATAAAACTATATTATGGTGCAGCAGACACCCATATTGGATTAGCAACATCCACAATACAGGAACTGATTGATGCGTGCTTTCCCTAATAATATATTTATATTATTACTCAACTTATCAATGAATCAATAAGAGATTAGATCTTTTTGGACTTGGAACTGGCAAAAGGTCGTCAAAGGATGAAAAATAGGGATACTCTCTTGACCTTGTGCTTCGGTATTCATTATGAAAAACCTAACCTGAAAAATTAGCCAACATATGAGATTATTAATTGCTACTCTCTTGTATACAAGTACAGTGGTAGCAGAAGAAAACCTTCAAGAAAAAATAAAAACTCTGGATTCTTTTTATCCTGAAAAGAATACCTATATTAAATATCAACAAGAGTGGCAAATGAACTTATATAAAGAACGAATTGAAGATTTTAAGAATCACCCGATTGGTCAAAATAAAATTGTATTCCTCGGAAATAGCATCACCGAAGGAGGCGGAGACTGGAACGCAAGATTTGGTGTTAAAAACATTGTGAATAGAGGTATCTCAGGCGATATCACAGAAGGTATATTGGATCGCCTTGACGAAATCATATATTATAAACCAATAGCAGTATTCTTATTAATTGGAATTAATGATATTTTCAATGCAGATATTCCAAATCGGGGAAAAATAACACCCTCATATGTGTCAAAAAATATTTTAAAGATTGCAGACCAAATAACTAATCAATCACCATCTACGAAAATATTCATCCAGACTATTTTGCCTATAAATCATGAGATTTATACTAAAATAAATGATGGGTTTCCAGAGTATCCTGTTCCATTACCAATACAGATCAATAAAATAAACTCGCTGATAAAAAATAATGACCTTGGTAATAAATACACCATAATTGATTTACATACAGCATTCGTTAATAAACATGGCTTAATGGATAGAGCCTATTCGACCGATGGTGTTCATCTGAACGATTCAGGATATCAGCTTTGGGTTGAATACATTGGGAAAGATATTCAATCATTAGCTATTAATCGCGACGCAGTTTATTAAAGAAAAGCAATTAGACAGAAGAGAGTAAAGTGATGCGAATTATTATTAGATCTTTTCTATTTATACTAGTTGGTCCATTTATATTTAGTCAAGGCTTCTTCGGTAAAGAATTCCCAGAACCGAAAATTAAATATGCGCCGAAAACCTATGTTTGTTATAAAGCATCTACACCCATACTGATTGATGGAAAGCTAAATGATTCTGCGTGGCTGAATTCGAAATGGACAGAATCATTTGTAGATATCGAAGGTAATTTAAAGCCTGAGCCATTTTACGATACAAAAGTAAAAATGTTATGGGATGATAATTATTTTTATTTTGGTGCTGAGATGGAAGAACCCCATGTTTGGGCAACGCTCACAGCAAGAGATACTGTTATTTTTAAGGATAATGATTTTGAGATTTTTCTAGATCCCAATGGTGACACTCACAACTATTATGAACTTGAAGTGAATGCGCTTGAAACAGAGTGGGACCTTATTCTTTTTAAACCGTATCATGATGATTCAAAAGTGGCTCTTGATTCCTGGGACATTCCAGGTTTAATCGCTAGCGTGCATATCGATGGAACCCTTAACGACCCCTCAGACCGCGACAAGGGTTGGAGTGTAGAGATTGCAATCCCTTGGAAATCGCTGGTTGGAAATTATCGTTCAAATAATCCGCCAAAAGAGGGAGAGCAGTGGAAAGTTAATTTTTCCAGAGTACAATGGGATGTTGACATTGTTGAAAATCAATATGTGAAAACGGATTCACCAGAGTTTAACTGGGTCTGGTCACCTCAGGGACTCATCTATATGCATATGCCCGATCTTTGGGGATTGGTTCAGTTTACAGAAGCATCACCAGAACAGGGGAATGTTGAATTCCAGATAAGCCAGATTGATCCAATTAAATGGGCTATGAGACAGGTATACTATCGTCAGAGAAACTACTTTTTTCAAAAGGGTCATTATACTGAAACCTTGAAGGGTTTAAACCTTATAACGACACCCATTGAAGGTATACCCTGGCCGCCTAAGATAGTATTAACCCCTTCCGGCTGGGAAGCGGTGGTTATGTGGAATGATAAGCACGTAATAATTAGAAAAGATGGAAAGGTTTGGGTTGAATGAATTTGTCAGTTATTGATTGGCTGATCGTTGCCATCACTCTTGGAAGCATGATTTACTCTGTGAATATGACCAAAGGGCTGATGAAGAGTGTCACAGATTTTTTATCTGCCGGGCGTACCGCAGGAAGATATGTCCTTTCAATATCAAGCGGAATAGCAGGTCTTGGCGCTATCTCCATCGTTATGTTTTTAGAGATGGGCTATGTCTCTGGTTTTAGTATGGCTTGGTGGGGATTTAGCCAGGGGATTATTATACTTGCGATCACAATGTCCGGGTGGGTGATTTATCGTTTTCGCTCCACAAGGTGTTTAACGCTGGCCCAGTTCTTTGAAAAACGTTATAGTCGCAGGTTTCGTATTTTTACAGGTATTGTTGCTTTCTCTGCAGGTATAATTAACTTTGGAATATTCCCCGCTGTTGGAGCACAATTCTTTATTAGTTATTGTGGCCTCCCTGATTCATTCTTGGGACTTCAAATGTACCCGCTGGTTATGATCTTTCTTTTAAGCATTTCACTTTATTTTGTTTATACGGGTGGTCAGATAGCTGTGATTATTGCCGATTTTTTCCAAGGTCTCTTTGTAACAATCGTTCTGTTGGTTATGGTACTATTCCTATTCTTTACAGTTGGCTGGGACCAGATTACTGAAGCATTGGAGCAAACACCCATTCAGCTAGCGCAGGAAGAGATTGTAAAAATACAGTCAGATAAGACATTTCTAGAATTCACAAAAGCTGACCAAAACACAAAAATAGAAGAAATAAATGAAAAATTTGAGAATTCGTCAAGAATCAACCCCTTCAAGACGAGTCATGTTGAAGATTTTAATTTTTGGTATTTCTTTATAGGGATCATTGGCATTATGTATGGGACCATGGGGTGGCAGGGAAGTCAGGCATACAACTCATCAGCAAAGAGTGCACATGAAGCAAAAATGGGCGCTGTTCTTGCTGGTTTTAGAGGGCTCCCTCAAGGACTTTTCTTTTTACTAGTTCCCGTTATCATTTATGTTTTTATGAATCATGCTGATTATACACCAGTGGCAGAATCAGTGAAGGCTGCTCTTGTTGAATTTGACACAGATGCCCTGAAGACCCAGCTCCGGGCACCACTCGTGTTATCAGAAATTCTTCCCAATGGACTATTGGGCGCTTTTGCAGCACTCATGCTTGCAGCATTTATCAGCACCCACGATACGTATCTCCATTCCTGGGGTAGTATTCTTATTCAAGATGTGATAATGCCATTCAGAGGTAAACCCTTTGATAAAGAAACCCATCTAAAAGTTTTGAGATATTCGATTTTTGGGGTAGCTATTTTTATTTTTCTATTTAGCTTATTCTTTCAACAGAATCAGAAGATTGCTCTCTTTTTTGCCATAACTGCGGCAATATTTGTTGGTGGATCAGGTGCAGTAATCATTGGTGGATTGTACTGGAGCAGGGGGACAACTGCAGCTGCGTGGACAGCAATGATCGTAGGAGCCGTTATTGGAGTGGGAGGTATCATTGTCAAGCAGGTACCTGCTGATTGGCTTACAGACATTTCTTCCCTAACTAAATTAAAAACAGCCATCACTTTTTTAAGAGGGATAAATGGACAGGAATACTGGGGTATCGGAATGGGCATATCTGCGCTGTCTTATGTAATAGTATCTTTTATCGGGAAAAAAGAATCATTTAATATGGATAAACTTCTTAACCGTGGTAAATATGCCATATCGGGGGAGATGGAGATTATTAATGATATTCCTGATCGGGGCTGGAAAATGCTTGGAATAGGAAAAGAGTTTACAAAAACTGATAAGTTGATTTATGTAGTCAACTACTTGTGGACCGGCACCTGGACACTTACTTTTATTATTGGTACAATAT
>JABHKE010000126.1 GCA_018692355.1 Fidelibacterota bacterium | reverse complement strand
AGAATATCTTTAAGAAATAATTGATTATGATTATTATATAAATAATCCCAACACTCCTGAGGTTTTTTGTTTGTGGTATGATGTAAAAAAGGTTCTACGAATAGAACCTATTGTTGAAATATCGAATATGGAAAAGAAGGAGTGGGTTGAGAAAGGTTGATTATTTCTTCACAGAACCATCTTCGTTCCACATACCTATTAACTTAACTAATTCCCCATCCTTGAAAGTCCCTTCTGATTTCTTTTCTCCATTTCTATACCAATCAGTTTGCAAACCATCTTCTTTCCCATCCTTGAAAGTCCCTTCAAAACTTTTCTGCCCATTTTCATACCATTCAGTAAATAAACCATCATCTTTCCCATCTTTGTAAGTCCCTTCTTTTTGTTTTAGTCCATTTTCGTACCAATCAGTTTGTAAACCATCTTCTTTCCCATACTTGTATTTTCCTTCACCTTTCTTCTGCCCATTTTCATACCATTGAGTAAATAATCCGACTTGTTTCCCATCTTTGTAAGTCCCTTTATCTTTCTTCTGTCCATTCTCAAACCACCAAGTCCATAATCCATCTAATTCCCCATCCTTGAAAGTTCCTCTTTTTTGTTTCTTTCCATTTTCATACCATTGAGTAAATAATCCATCTCGTTCCCCATCCTTCCAATTCTCATCAAATTTCTTTTTCCCATTACTATGAAAATAAGATTTCCATCTACCTTCTTTTTGCCCATTAAGTAGATTACCCATATAAACTTTTTTACCGGATATTATTGCTCCAGAATAAGGTTTAAATTCCTCAAAATAATCATAAATCTTACCCGTAATAGGTTCATCACTAAACTTTATAGTGTATAATCCATTATCCATTTCTATGAGGTCATTAAAATTGTATTCTCGTTGAGACAACCCAACAGAAAGGAATAGTAGTGATATGATGATGTGGTTTTTCATTTTATTAAATATTTAATTACCCAAATTTAACAAAGTAACCCAATGTGGCGTAGATGTAATAATCCCCATTGAGAGTTTTAATTCACATCCTTCTGATGCTCAACCTTTAGCTTCTGCAGTTCTCCAAATACTTCCTGCTTTGTAATCAATCCCTTGGCCTCAAGTATGTAAATCTTCTAAAGCCTTTGAAAACATTCTGATTTTCATCTAATTTCAAGTCATGCGAGTTTTTCTCCAATTAGTGTTGGTATTGGGAATTCTGTCTGAATCCCTGATAGCCTGCCGGCTCTATGCAATTTGCGCAAAATCCGGATTAACAATCCCCACACTTTCAACATCCGAACAATCTATTGTATTAAACCAGTTTACAGTTTTATTTAATCAATCTGAGTTTATGGCAAACGGCTGGGCACTTATGGGCTATCAGGTAGCAAATCCTGATTCAGTTGAGCCGATCTACCGTTCTGATTCTCCAGCAACCGAAGACTCCACTGCATATTGGAATTCTGTTTCAACATTAATGAATGACAATGAACATATTATTGGAATTGGTCATCTAAGGGCGGCTACATCAGGGGATAATACTGTTCCAAATCCTCATCCGTTCCTATTCTATGAAAATGGAATTTCTTATTCCTTGATACACCATGGGACAGTCAATAAAGACCTTTTACATGATTTGATTACTAATAATGGAACAGAAATTTCTTGGTTGAATGAACACGAACCACAAACTTTTGGTGGCGGACCGTGGCAAGGGGAAGGTTGGAGCAGTGTAGTTGATTCAGAATTATTGATGTTGTATGTCATGCAAAATATTGACTTTGAAGGTTCTATCATCACCGGACTTGAAATGGCACTGTCAACATTAGTAGAGGCAGGTGTGCCCCATTCCCAATTGAATCTTATTTTTTCAAATGGAAATGACCTTTATGTCTTTGGTGGGGCAAATGGATTATCAATTGCTGAATCTGAAGAGCATTATGCTGTTATGACTTTACCCCCTTCAAATGATGAACTAAACTGGGTTGGAATATCTCCTGGCGACTTGATTGTAATCAATGAAGATGGAATAACTTACCATTCGGGTTTTGCTGAAACTGATCCTAAAGATCCATCAATCGTGCCAATTGAAGAATTTTTGATCATGTTACCGGCTTACCCGAATCCATTTAATGGTTCTGTAACTTTTGATTTAATGGCTCGTTCCAACGAATTTGTTACCTATTCAATATTTACCCTTACGGGTAAAGTTATTTACAGGCACAACCTGCAAATTCCAAACACCGGACTAAAGAAAGTTATGTGGAATGTAAAATCACAAAACAACCAAAATATTGCTTCAGGGACATACATCATAAAAGCCAGCACCAATAATGAATCAAAAACGCAGAAGATTGTCTTTATAAAATAGATTTACCCTTTCTACAACATCAAGCCCCACATTCGTAGTTTTTTTGTTTGTGGGATGATGGGTAGATTTTGGGATGACTTTCTGTGATAATTAAATGATATTCTTACGTGATCCCAGCGCATACCATGGGGGAAAAAATACAAAACCATTTTTCGAAGGATGGTACCATAAAATGGTCATGAATAATGGTCAATCACTGGTAATAATTCCCGGTATTTATCGAAGTGGGTATAATAATAATCAAACTGCCTTTATAATGATTTTTGATGGGGATAATGGTGATGTATTCTATGAGAAATTTGAAGTTAAACAATTCAGTTGCAGTACATCCAATTACAGTTTACACATTGGATCAAACTACTTTTCATTGCAAAAAGTAATTTTAGATATTGAATCAGATATGCTTACAATCAAGGGACAGGTCACTGCAGATAATTTGAAACCCTGGCCTGTAACTCTATTTGAACCGGGCTGTATGGGCTGGTATGCTTATGTGCCTACTATGGAATGTTTTCATGGCATTCTTAGCATGGATCATTCTTTAAATGGTGAAATTGAATTCAATGGTTCTAATTATGACTTTGCTGGTGGTCGAGGGTATATAGAAAAGGACTGGGGCCGTAACTTTCCTGAAAACTGGATCTGGGCACAGTCAAACAATTTTACAAATAATGATTTAAGCATCACTGCATCTTTGGCAACTATCCCCTGGAAAAATACGGCGTTTGCTGGATTTATCGTTGGCTTATACTATAACAGTAAGCTTTATCGTTTTACAACCTACAGAAATACAGTTACACAAGAGATCCACTACGAATCTAATAAATTTTACTGGAAATTAAAGCAGAAGAACCTCACATTGGAAATGACCATTGAAAAAGGACATAAACCTGGATTATTGTATGCACCTGGCAAAATTGATATGATTCCAAGAGTGCATGAGTATCTAGATGGTAGTATTTATCTAAAGTTATATGATCATATAGAAACGATCTTAGAAGACCATGCAACTTCGGCAGCTATTGAAATAATAGGTGATACCAATAAATTGATTTATATGGCAAGCCCCGCCCAGTAGCATATTTTATTTTTATCAAATGATGTGTATATTTTGTTATTAAACAATCAACACTAAGGAGATAATCTATGAGTCTGAAACTTTTATTCAAAATATTTGCAGGTCTGCAATTGATACAGGGGATATTATTCCTGTTTGGCGGAAGTATGATTTCAGAAATGAATTTCTGGGAGCATTCAATTGGAATTACTACCTTGGCAGAACACCATGGGGCTGGTAGTATTTGTATTGCCATCTTATTTTGGATGCTTCCGATTTGGTTGTCAGACCAACAACTGAAAGAATCAGTGCCTGCTGTAATTGGGATTCAGGTTATTTTAGCAATTATGCCAGTTTATCATGCGGCTGTTGATGCAATACCCACCAACCCAGCATTCTTTGTATTGATGGCTGTATTAATTGGCTTAATCGTCCTGTTTTACATGGAATCAAAAAAGAATATCACTACTTCTGACTAGGAAGAATGAAACTAAATTGAATATAAAAAGCCCCACATTCGTGGGGTTTTTTGTTTGTGGGATGATGTGTAGATTTGGGTGTGAGTAGATATATATTGTTACTACTATTTATAAGAAGCATAACCAATTAGCGTTGATAGTGCTTTTGAGTTATTAGTTCATTCTTTGAGTTAAAAATTAATGGGAACATATAGAAAATCAGCAGCCCGCAGTAAAAGGACTGCTAAAAGAAGAGAAATGGCAGGAATGTTCTTCAAATGGTTATTGAGATTTTATTATAAACATAGTCCAGAATGTCATTGCGGATGGGCTATGAAACCATTTGTGAAATATACTGATAAACACCAATGGAAATGTATATGGAAAGGCTGTGGATGGGAAGCATTTGAAGATAGTAATGGCGATATAGATTTTGTTGAAATTAACAAATAATAGATTATCAAGCCCCACATTCGTGGGGGTTTTTGTTTGTGGGATGATGCGTAGATTTAATTTACAAAACACAATGTTTTTTTTAATATGAACTTTAAACTTAAAAATATTGACCATATTCATGTTTTCGTACCAAATAGACACAAAGCTCTTGACTGGTACAGTAGTATTTTGGGATTGGAGCCTATAAAATCTTTGCTTTTTTGGGCAAAAAGTGGCCCACTCACGATTGGTAATGATGAGGGCAGTATTCATATAGCTCTTTTTGAAGGCGAGCCAAATAACAATCAGTCTGTTATCGCTTTTAATACAACTGGAGAAGATTTTATTAATTGGCACAAAAGAATCAATAATGCACTAAGCGGCAGTATTGAAGTTGATGACCATAGTGTTTCATTTTCGATTTACTTTAAAGACCCATATGGAAATCCTTTTGAAATCACATCGTACGACTATGAGATTTTATCTTCTTACTATAAGTAACATAATTTTTGCAGCTTTAATGCTTTCAACACCAGTTTTTGGTGTTACTGGGTATGTTCGTTATACTGAGGCATCATTTTGTATGGACAGTTGTTCCATATATTTTCTTGAGGACGAATATGGTGAATTTCTATCATGGATAACCCATTTGGATGATATTGAAATGCTGAATGATTACAATGACAGATTTGTAGATATTGAAGGAGATACTGTACAATGTGTCGAGTGTGATGCGATTAATGTATCGTCAATTACAATCTCAAATGAATGTCAAATGCCGGTGGATTGTTTTGCGGATCCCTGTTTAGTAAGTGAATGCTTATCTTATCCGGATGCAGAATGTGTGGCAAATTATTGCGGAGGGTGCTGGGCAGATTATTATTTAAATGGTGAATTAATATATTGTGATTCAGCCACGGATTGTGTTGATCTTACCGGAATTGATTTTGGATTATGTACAATGGCACTTGGAATAGGCTGGGTAAATAATAGTTGTGTTTATGTCTCAGGCTGTGATTTTGTAGCAGATAGCGTAGATTATACCAATGCATTTTTTAACTCAATGGATGACTGTATTCAGTCTTGTGTTTTTGTATCTGACATTGAAATTAATCAATTACCCATTGCCTTTAATTTGTATAATAATTTTCCAAATCCATTCAACCCAGTGACAGCACTACGCTACGATTTGCCTGAAGATGCGTTGGTTAATATCACCATCTATGATATGATGGGCAGGATAGTTAAGAATCTTGTTAGCAACCATCAAACTGCAGGATATAAGTCAATCAAATGGAACGCCACCAACGATTCTGGTTCACCTGTGAGTGCTGGAATTTATCTCTACCAGGTGAAGGCAGGGAAGTACAGGCAAACCAGGAAGATGGTACTGCTGAAATAATTCTACCCTTTTCACAACATCAAGCCCCACATTCGTTGGTTTTTTTGTTTGGGATGGTTTGTATATTTTCTAAACAATATTTGAGGTAAATAATGAATTACTGGGTATTAAAATCTTTAAAAGATTTCATCAAATTCAATGGTCGATCTTGTAGGACTGAAAGTAGATATTTTTTAATATTTAATATACTGATCGGTGTAAGTGCGGGTCTAATTGATATGCTAATGGGCTTCACAATTGAAATTATTCCCGGTATACCCACTCTTATACTTTCAGAAATAACCCGCGGAATCCTCATTCTACCAAATACATCACTTATTATCAGGCGATTACATGATATAAATAAGTCTGGTTGGTGGATGCTATTATTTTTTACTATAGTTGGAATAATCCCCATGCTTTATTGGTTGTATTTCAAGGAAGGAGATCAATATGAAAATAATTATGGAACAATTGATATAATTATAAATGATTAGATTGAAGTAAAGTAAAAAACTAAGATTCCACTCTTGTAGGTTTTTTTGTTTATGGGTTAATGAGTAGATTTTGGTGTGGTTATTAGAAATAAAATAGAACTATTCACCGATGGAGCATGCAAGGGTAATCCAGGCCTAGGTGGCTGGGGCGTTTTAATAATAAATTCAAAAATTTTGAATGAATTAAAAGGAATTCAACAACAAACAACAAACAATAGGATGGAATTAATTGCTGTAATAAAGGGCCTTAAATCAATACAAGAAAGTGCTGATATTGAAATCACTACAGATTCAATGTATGTAAACAATGGCATTAATCAATGGATTGATAATTGGAAAAATAATGGATGGAAAACTGCTGCCAAAAAGCCAGTAAAAAACAAAGATTTATGGCAGGAGTTAGATGAATTAGTTCAAAACTATAGTATTAAGTGGATATGGGTAAAGGGACACTCTGGGCATCCAGGTAACGAAAGAGCTGACCAATTAGCGAATGAAGCTATTGAAGAATTCCAAAATAAAAATAATACATTGACTATCTAATTAGAAAATAATGAACATATATTATTAAGCCCCACATTGGTGGGTTTTTTTGTTTGTGGAATATTGGGTAGATTTAAGCGTGATTAACTGCATCAAATTATTACTATTTATTGTAATTGATTTTCCACCGAGCACCCATTAATTGAATAATATAAACTTACTAAAGTAAACAATGACATTTATTAAATCCATTCAAACTAGTGAAAACAAAATTATTTTAAAAAAGCTTGGGAAACCTGCTCCAGAATTATTGATCACCGATCAAGAATGCATTTCAATTGCTTTTCTGGATACGGAAACAACGGGTGTGAACAGAGCGAATGATAAAATCATTGAACTGGCACTCAAAGTGGCAACATTCGAAAAGTCATCTGGAATGATAATTTCCATTGACCTAGTATATGAATCATTCAATGAGCCTGGCGAAGAGATAAGCCAGGAAATAACGTTGCTTACCGGTATTAATAATGATATGGTTCAAGGACAGTCTATCGATTGGGAGATGGTTGATACTATCCTTAAGGATACTGATATAATAGTGGCACATAATGCATCTTTCGACCGTGCTTTCGTGGATAAACATTCATCGGTATCACCTACTAAGCTCTGGGCCTGCTCTATAAATGATATAGATTGGTTGGACAGGGGGTTTTCCAGCTCCAAACAGGAACTTCTATGCTATTGGCATGGTTTTTATTTTGAAGCCCATCGAGCCATGAATGATGTAGATGCTCTTATACATCTTTTGACCCACTCATCATACGATGTTGACAGGCCAGTGCTTGAACTCATAGAAAATTCTCAAAAGCCAACTTATGTAATTTTTGCTACTCATTTTAATTATGACCCAGTTAAGAAAGATATAGTGAAAGCAAATAAATACAAATGGAATGCGGGGGAAAAGATTTGGTACAAAAACGTAAACTTTGATAATCTTGAAAGTGAGAAGGAATGGCTAACTGCAGTCATCTACGATTTCCATTTTGATGGGCGAGTTGAAGAAATTAATCCTATCGATAAATATAAATTATAATCAATTGACTCTACGTCTCAATTCATTCATTTTCATTTTATCGATTCTGTATTCTGCTCCTTTGAAAGATGCGGATATTACAGAATTTATAGAAGCCCGCTATGCCGGTGCTGATTCCATTGTGTATTCCTTGATCTCCGAAGACTTTAGGTATTACCACACGCCCTATATTGGGTTAGGTATATTCACAGAATATTCAGATGGTAGCTTACTGATTACCGGTATTGTGGATGATTCACTGCAAACAATGCTAGATATTGGAGATCTGATCCATGAAATGAATGGGCAGGTTGTATCTGCAAACTCTCCTGTCATTACAGGGAGAGCAGGAGATGGGCAAAAGCTAATTTTGACAAAAAAGGGTGACTCTACATTTACTGAAATGATTGTACCCTTGATCCTGGTTCAGTTTTCACAAAATGATTCTCTTTTTCTAGCAGATTTGACACCCTATGCAGCCATATGGCACGATTACCATATTGAGATCCTTGATATAGTTTCAAAAAAAGAAAAGGCATCAGTGTATTATCATTGGGAAGGTTCCCGTGAAGAGGGTGGACCTGTATATCACTTTTATGCTATGGAATTAATTTATTACTATAAAAAGACAGAACTAATTTATAAAATAGAAACTCTTTGGTCTGAGCAACAATTCAGGGATCAGTTCAAATAATTTTTTTTATTTCCAGAATCATTTTCCCGTGAATCTGTGGATTTGCCACTAAAATATTATTATCATAAATAGAATAATCCGATCCATCCATTTGAGATACGACACAACCTGCTTCCTGTGCAATTAAAATACCAGCCGCCGAATCCCACGGTTTTAGATCAAATTCCCAGTATCCATCCACTTTTCCCGAAGCAACGTGGCATAGATCTACCGCAGCAGCGCCAAGCCGCCTGACACCATGGGATTTATCAGTAAAATCTTTGAACAAGGCCATATTTCTCTCCCACAACTCACCATGTTCATAGCCAAAGCCTGTTAAGAGTAGGCTTTTTTCAATTGAGTCTGTTTGTGAGCAGGTAAAGGGCTGGCCTTCGCACCAAACACCTTCATTTTTTATTGCAGTATAAAGTTTGGTGTTTGGCATTTCCAGCACAACTGCAATCAAGGGTTTATTTTGAAATAGTAATCCAATAGAAACAGCAAAGGAAGGATAACCATGTACAAAATTTGTTGTGCCATCTAAAGGATCAATGATCCAAAGAAAATCAGATTCAGATGATTCTTTCTCAGATTCTTCTGCTAATAAATCGTGATCTGGATAAGATGCACGTATAATGGATTTGATTATGTTTTCCGAATGAAGATCTGTTTCGGTAACAAGATCTGTTTTCCCTTTATGATTTGCTACCCTGGGTTTTTCCAGGGCTTCCATGATGATATGAGATGCTGCAATGGCAGCCTCCACAGCAACAGCTAAATAATCATGATTTATGGTAGGGGACATGCTCTTTAGAGAAATATTCCTTTGTCATACCTTTCAATGCGCCTGTAAGGAGAACAATCGATATTAAATTTGGAAATGTCATGATACCTAAGGCTGCATCTCCAAATGCCCAAATTGCTTCCAATTCTGCAATGCCTCCAATAAAGACAAATGCCACATAGACCCATAAATAGGGCATGATGGCTTTTTCTCCAAAAAGGTAAACAGCGGACCGGTTACCGTAAAAAGACCACGCTATAGCTGTAGAAACAGCGAATAAAAGCACGGACACTGTTACAATCTTGTCTCCATAATTAAAAAGGAAACTCAATCCGTCCTTGAAAGCGAAAGAAGTGAGTAAACTGCTATTAAATAATTCACGACCCTGAAAAACGCCTAATTCTATAGCTTGTCTCGCTTCTTCAGCCGATGTTGCTGTAATGTTCACAAAAAATTGTGTGTGTTTCCAGGCACCAGTGGAGAGAATAACCAATCCTGTCATGGTGCAAATAATGAGTGTATCAATAAATGGGCCCAACATAGCAACAGCACCTTCACGTACAGGGTATTTTGTTTTCGCCGTAGAGTGAGCAATAGCAGCAGACCCCTGACCTGCTTCGTTGGAATACAATCCCCGTTTAATGCCCCAGAGCATAGTCATTAAAATTCCACCCCCAGTACCTGCAACTGCAGCAGGCGGATTAAAAGCCATGGTAAATATCAAGGAAAAACTTTCACCTATTTTATCTATATTTGAAATAATAATAAGAGATGCAGCAGATACATAAACCAATGCCATAATAGGAGCTAGGTAACCAGTCACATTCCCGATCCGATTAATTCCACCAATAATAACCAGACCAACAACAGTGGCCATTACAATCCCATTTATGAACTGCAGAATAGATACATGGAATCCGTTCCATAGTTCATGTTTTAGTGTTAAATAATGTGTATTCCCTACAACGTTGGCAACTTCTGAATAGATTTGATCTGAAACAGTAAAGGACTGAATAGCATTCCCCGTGGCAAAAGAACAAATAACCGCAAAAGAAGCAAATGCCACTGCCATCCATCGCCAGTTTTTCCCAAGAGCATTATCGATAGTATACATGGGACCGCCGGCTGTTTTACCCAGGGCATCCATCTCGCGATATTTCATGGACAATGTGCATTCTGCATATTTTAATGTGGTTCCGAAAAATGCGGTGACCCACATCCAGAAAAGTGCACCGGGACCGCCATAATAAATTGCAGTGGCTACACCGGCGATATTTCCAATTCCAACTGTTGCAGAGAGTGCAGTAGTTAGCGCCTTGAAATGGTTTAGATCACCTTCGTCTTCAGGATTATCGTAAAGACCCCGGGTAACATTAATACCATGTTTTAAATATCGCAGTTGCGGAAAACCGAGTCGAATAGTAGCATAAATACCCGTACCCACCAAAGCCAATACCATAAGAGGCACTGCACGCTGACTTGGGAACGACCATACTGCATCAAAAATATGAAGCCCAAAGGCGTACATGATAAAAACAATAATACCAAATGCAATTAAACCGGCTTTCTGTCTGTCCATGAAATCTCCGTTGAAGTCAAAAATATGGTGAGGAGTTTAGAGAAAAGAGAGAATAAGGACAAATCGTTATTCTTCTAATCTTGCTTATGGTACATTTTATGTATGGATAACAAGTACAAAAGTATCATCCGCACTCGTTTCTATTTTATTTGTTCTATTTTTTTATCATTGGGGATTATCGTAGGAATCAATTGGCAAAATACATGGTTTCCCTTCGTTTTAGGTTTTATCATTTTCATTGGACTTTTGCTTCGGCAATCCGATAAAATTTTTCTTTTTCTACTTTCGAGTCTCATTTTTACAAGCGGATGGTTTATTTCATCTGTCCGAAACAATGAGATTGAACAAAACTTATCCCTGGCTGATTCTTTACATGGCAAAACAATTTCATTTTCGGGAATTGTTCATAGCGTAAAAGAGACCGAATATGGTTGGCGAACTGATTGTGAGATTTTATTTCTATCGGACAATCCAATCAAAGGTGATTTCAATGTGTCTGTTTATGGGAAAGGGCCAATCCCAAATGAAGGTGATACACTTTTATCAAAAGGTGAGATGAAAAAACTGGTGGGTAAAAGAAATCCTGGTGATTTTGATTTTCGATCCCACTTTAGCCGTCAGGGGAATTATGGTAGGTTATTTATTGATAAAAAACATGAAAGTATTATTCATCAAGGCAATTTACCTTTTATTATAAGTTGGATTCGCTCAACTCAGACTTTTGTCAGAAACTCCCTGAACAATGCTACAGATCCTAAAACGGCTGGATTGCTTACAGCATTGCTTTTAGGTGATAAGTCCACTATTGATGAAAATATGAAATTAGATTTTGCCAATACAGGTGTAATCCATGTTTTGGCTGTATCAGGGCTGCATGTGGGATATATTCTAATTATTTTAACTATTTTTGCGTCAATTATGCGTATTCCGTGGGGTTGGAATCGTGTTGTTATAATTTTAGGGTTATTCGCTTTCTGTGCTCTCACTGGTGGGAAACCCAGTGTGGTTCGTGCCTCTATTATGGCTGGTCTATATGTTATATCACCCATTGTCAATCGCCCGGGGAATATTTGGAATATCATTGGCTTTGCCGCGTGCCTTCTACTAGCGTACGATCCTTTATATATTATGGGTTTAGGGTTTATTTTGAGTTTTTCCGCTGTCATTTCTATTATTTATTTCTATGGGCTTTTTGAAAAACTATTACCAGAAGCAATTAATCCTACACATATTCAAAATTCGTTCTTAAAAAACACGCTATCTCTTTTTTTAGTTTCATTGTCAGCCCAGATCGGGACATTACCTATCACGGCAGCTTTCTTTCACAAGATTCCCATTATTTCTCTCGTGGCAAATGTGATTATTGTTCCCATTATTGGGGTCATCGTCGTAGTTGGATTTATGATTATCGCTTTATCCTTTTCTCCTATTTTATCCGTATTAGCTGGAAATGTTGCTTGGCTGCTCCAAACCATTATATCATGGTTTGCCCAATTCTTTTCATCTTTTTCATTTTCATCAATCCCTGTTGAACAAATCGTGTTTTTCGATATGGCGCTTTACGGTTTGATGATTCTTGGTATTTTTCTCATTTTTCAATCAGAATATCGTGGCAAGGGTCTAATCACATTTCTACTGATGCTCAATTTAATGATCTTAGGAATTTCACCTAAACCTGTGACAAATATATTATTCATGGATGTAGGACAAGGCGATGCAGCTTTGATTCAGTTTTCAAATGGAAAAACGATGCTGGTGGATGCTGGGAATAGAAACAGAAGGGAAGACTGGGGTGAGCGAGTAGTACTTCCCGTCTTAAATCACTTGGGAATTAAAAAGCTTGATTGGACAGTTATGAGCCATCCTCATGCAGATCATATAGGTGGATTGGTATCCGTTGTAGAATCAATACCAACAGACACACTCATGGATACATATTCTGGGTATGGTTCATGGACATATAATCATTTGATTGAACGTTATACTGAGTTAGGTACCATTATAAAGAAACCCAGAACTGGGGAGGTACTGCAAATAACACCCAAGGAATCCCTTTTATTCTTTGCGCCTGATTCTATCTTCTCAGTAAATCAGCATAATGTGAATAATGCCAGTATAGTTTTTAAATTAATAGTGGGAGAAAAATCAATTTTATTCACGGGTGATTTGGAACACGAAGGCGATAAAGCTCTTATTCAATTCGGAGACCATTTGAAAGTGGATATTTTAAAAGTGGGGCATCACGGCTCCATCACAAGCACAACTGAAAAAGTGTTATCTATTATAAAACCAGAATTGGCTGTGGTATCTGTTGGAGAAGGCAATAAATTTTCCCACCCATCTGCCATCGTTATGAACAGATTAAAAGATTATCAAATACAAATTCATCGGACAGATTATTCCGGTGCTCTTTGGATACAAAGTGACGGATTATCATATTGGAAAAAAGAATGGAAATAATAGCTGGTGTAGATGAAGTAGGCCGCGGTCCTTTGGCAGGTCCGGTTTTGGCTGCGGCAGTTATATTACCCGACGATCATACAATTGAGGGACTTCGGGATTCTAAAAAACTTTCCAAATTAAAAAGAGAAAAACTTTTTCCAATTATACAAGAACAAGCTCTCGGGATTGGGATTGGACTGGTGGATGTAAAAACTATTGATGAGATTAATATTCGAGAGGCAACCCTGAAAGCCATGCAAATCGCATTGGGGAATCTTCCCATCAAACCAGATAAAGCACTTATCGATGGGCACCCATTGAAAAACCAAGTCATACCAAACGAAGGTATTGTCGGCGGTGATGATCTAATAGATTCAATAAAAGCAGCTTCCATCATTGCGAAAGTAACACGAGACAAAATGATGGCAGATTACGGACGAATATTCCCAGAGTATGGGTTCGAAAAGAATAACGGATATGGAACTGAATTTCATATGAAAGCTCTAGACGAACATCGGGCAACGCCAATTCATCGACGATCTTTTAAACCTGTAATGCATAAAATGCCCACACTGACTTGGTTATCTGAACAAAAACGAGTTGGGTGGATGGGGGAAAAACTGGCAGCTCTTTATTTAAAAGGTAAAGGGCTTGAAATTCTTGAAATGAATCGGAATTGTCCGCCGCACGGCGAAATTGACATTATTGCAAGAAATCATGGCGAAATTGTGTTTATAGAGGTAAAAACTGCATTCAAAACGAATCCTGATTTATTGGATGAAAAAGTGGATAAGGACAAACTCAAAAAGATCAGCCATGCCATTTATCAATATCAACAAGAAACGGAACAAATCGATGATATCAGAATTGACTGTATATCTGTTATCTTGCAAAAGAAAAAACCAATCATTAAACATTTTGAAGGGATTCGCCTGGAATGATTCCCTAATTTCCCCGGCGGAAAAACCCATATGAATAAACGAAAGCTCATATCAGAAACAAAAGCAATAGTATTTATTGTACTAACAGTACTTCTTGTAAAAGTAACTGTATTGGAGGCATACATTGTTCCTACCGGTAGTATGGAAAATACCATTATGACAGGGGATTTTCTCATTGGCAGTCGATTTGTTTATGGGATGCGTACACCGGATTGGATTGGAATCCCTTATACCGATATTGGATTTTTCATTCCCTATATAAAATTCCCTGAATTCAAAATCCCAACAACGGGAGATGTTCTTATATTCAAATATCCCAGGGATAAATATGTTAAATATGTTAAACGATGTGTAGCGGGTCCTGGAGATACCTTAATCGTACAACAGAAAAAATTGTATGTGAATGGGGTGGAAATACCTATGTGGGAAAATGGTAAATATTTGACTGCACCTATGCAAAAGAATTTTAGACAGTCTGATATATTCCTTTCATCGAAAACAAATATAAACAAAGACAATATTGGCCCCATTTATGTGCCAAAATCGGGTGATGTTTTCCAAATAGATGAAGAAACTAATTGGCGTTTTTTATTACCGATCATCCTGATGGAAGGACATACTGCTACATTAAAAAGTAATGAAGTGGAATATGAATTCACCTTGCAGGATCCTAATGAATTATTTCGTCGAAAAGGGAAAGATGATGTTTATGAAAATTATTTTCCAAAAGGTCCTTTACTTACGCCCTGGAGCAAAGCCATCAAAGATGAAGATTTTCAATTTTTAGTCATTGACGGAATACCTGCAAGTGAGTGGACGAAATATAAGGTTTCTCAAAATTATTACTGGGCAATGGGAGATAACAGGGACAACAGTCTTGATTCAAGATATTGGGGATATATTCCTGAGAATAATATTTTAGGTGAAGCCCTGTTCACATATTTTTCTTTGGATCTTGATTCCTGGATGCCACGCTGGGACCGTATTGGCACCGTGCTACGGTAAAATACATTGCGTCTGTTTCTTTTTTTCCTTCTTTCATTTACATCATTCAAATTTTCTTTCTGCCCAACATATCCTCGAATGGTTATGCATTTTTCCTATGAAAAACCGAGGGAAGATGCAATTAATGAAATGAAGAACTTTTTGGTGAATGAAGAATTTAATATTTTAGAATTTGCACCAGAAGATGGCTTCATATTAACCGATTATAAATCATTTGATTGGGGAGAAGGTCAACGATTACTGGCGGTTTCCGTTCACATTCATGATAAAATAACTATAACCGGCATGGGCAAAATGGATATACCGGTTTCTGGAATCGGGGAAGATGAAGAATTACTCAAAATCAAATCTTTTGATAGACTTCCTTATAAAATACAAAGTCGAACACTTTTCACTTTAATAGAGCCGCTAGATAGTCTTGGCTATAAACGACTGAATCATTGGCCTTAAACTTCTTGGTTGCCCTACACCTATTCTTGTATGAAATTTCCAGACTTATTTTAACCGTTTTAGAAATAACTTGTTAAATACTATGAGTATCGATTTCGACAATCAAGCAGGAAGAGAAAATTATCTCAATGAGAAACTGGATAATTTATTATCTGGTATTAATGCTACCTATGGGCAAGTATTATTAGAAGAGCTGATGATACGTCTCCAAAGAACCATCACTGATTTTAATGAAGAGGTTCAAAGTATCATGGATGACCTTAAAGTAAGTTCTGAACGTCGTAGCCACTTGATACATGATCTAATGGAAGGAAAGGATCTTTCCTCAGATAAAACTGACTCCGATGAGCCCGATGAATCAGATGTATCATCTGATGACGCTCCTGAAATGAGCGAATGGGAAAAACGCCTTGAAGGCAAGTAACATAAAATAGAGGATTGAATGAACGCCAAGGATAAATTTGTATTTGGTTTATTAGGTGCCCTGATCATCGGGGCGTTTTATTTCCAATTTTTAACAGATGAATTAAATAAACGGATGGATACATTGAATCTTGCAGATAAAGAGCATGTAGATATCGTCCTGAATGAGTTTTCTGATAGTTTACGTGTTTACAACCTTAGATTTATTGGAAGGGGAAAACATTTACGGAAAGCACAAAAAGATATAGTAGCGAATGCAGATTTGATCGAGAGGAATACAGATTCCCTTGCATCCATGATAGATGATGTCAATTTCACTCTTGATAATTTCATGAGAACCACAAAGAAAAATTTCCGTGATGTTAATAATGATATAGATGATTTATCTACCGAAGTACAAGGTACTATTCGCAAGTTAAAACAAAGCATTTCTGATCTTGAACAAAAGAGCACCACTTTAGAGAAGAGATTAAAAGAGATTGAAGACCTTGAACTCATCCAAGAAGCATTTATTGAAGCTAAAGAAGATGATGATGATTAGATTTACTTTATAATAATACCCTCCTAAGTAAAAGGGGGCCGATTTATCGGCTCCCTTTTACTATATAAACTTACTCCTAATATTATTTTCACTTAATTTTTGCCATGTTAATTCATGGCATTTCCATTAATCTCCATATTATAGTTGATGAATTCAACGGATTTATTAATGAATGACTAATGAATAAAAAATCATTTATTCTTCTATATTTTTTATTTCTTGTTACTTTTGGGACCATAGGCTTTTACTTATTGGGTGAAAATAACTGGTCCTGGGTAGATAGTATATATATGACGGTGATTACCTTATCAACAGTGGGATACGGTGAAGTACATCCTTTAACAGACGCAGGAAAGATCTGGGCTGTTTTAGTTATTATTTTTGGTGTGACGGGCATTGGAGTACTGATACGCACTTTTAGAGAAGAATTCATTCAAATAGAACAATATCGGGTAAATAAAATGATGAAGAATATATCAAAATTAAAAAACCATTTTGTGATTTGCGGCTATGGTCGTATGGGTGCAGTAATTGCAAGAGAATTACAAGAAAAAGACCTGGATTTTGTCATTATTGAGGTGAATGATAAAAAAGTGGAAAAAATACGGTCTAAAGGCATGTTTTGTGTCCATGGTGATGCAACATCGGAAGAAACATTAACTGCAGCCCGTGTAGACAATGCAGCAGGCGTAGCCATTGTATTGGATACCGATCAGGATAATTTATTTGTTACTATGTCTATGAAAACCACTAATCCAGAATTATTTATCCTGAGCCGTTGTTCCTTGGAAGATAATAACTCAAAACTGATACGAGCTGGCGCAAATAGGGTAGTCAATCCATATACAGCAGGTGGACATCGTATGGCTGAAATTTTATCCAAACCACAAGTAGAAGATTCAATTTCAGTCTTATCGCCTAAACACGCTGGTATGAACCTGACTTTGGATGAAATATCCTTGGAAAACTTGACACAATATGATGGTGTGCTCTTAAAAGATTCAAATATTCGAGAAGATTATGATGTAATGGTGGTTGGAATTATTAATAGTGCAGGTGAAACAAACATAAATCCGGAACCAGGTACAGTTCTAAATACAACAGATACAGTATTATTAATGGGGGAAGTAGATAAAATGAACCGATTTAAAGAGAATCTACCTTCGTAGAATATGCGTATAATGTATATTATGTATAATAGGAGTTAGAAATTAAAGAAGAAATCATTATCTAATTACAAAGTTAACTATACGTCCCTTGATATATATCGTTTTAACGATTTCTTTGTTGTTCAAGTATTTGTTCAAATTTTCATCATTCTGGACAATTGTTTTTACCATGGATTCATTAATATCTGATGCTATAGAAATATTACCGCGAGTTTTACCATTAAATTGAACAGCGATTGTAATTTTTTCTTCGATAATAAGATTTGAATCATATTCTGGCCAGGCCGTGTTTGAAAGTGGCTCAAACCCGAGCATTTCATTAAGTTCTTCAGATAAGTGTGGTGCAAATGGATTTAAGATTAGT
>JABHKE010000075.1 GCA_018692355.1 Fidelibacterota bacterium | reverse complement strand
TCCAAAAACTGTGAAAGTAGTCCTGGAGGAACTGCCTGATAACCCCCAGCAATATGCAACCAATGAAAGAGTTAAGTCAAATGAGTTTGGTTTACAGCTAAAAAAAATCACTGATTCGCTCAAAGAAAAATATGATCTTAAGGAAAATGGTGTTTTGGTTGTCATTCGAATTGATCCCAATGGAGAAGCGTATGAAAAAGGGATTCGTGAGGGAGATATTATAAAACGCGTGGGTACTGAAAAAGTAACTTCTGTGAAACATTTCAATCGATTGGTGGAAAAATCTCGTGAGAGAAGTGCTATACTTGTGTTAGTAAAGAAACCAAATGGAGGTTCCAGGTTCTATACGCTTAACTTTGAATAAATTAACCAGTTTTTAATAAATGGCGCCCTTTAGGGCGTTTTTTATTTATAAAACAACCGTGACTATCTTTACTGAATTGAGATAATTTCCCCGTCACATTTTGTTTAATATTTTTCCAATATCATGAGCATTAAAAAAGTAAATACCAAAGTTGATTTCATTGCGGCAGAGCATGATATCCTGAAATTCTGGGAAAAGAACGGCATTTTCGAAAAACGTCGGGCCCAGAATAAAGGGAATCCTAAATGGAGTTTTATCGATGGCCCTATAACTGCCAATAATCCCATGGGTGTGCACCATGCCTGGGGTCGATCCTTAAAAGATATTTATAATCGCTATAAAGCAATGCGCGGTTTCGATCTTCGATATCAAAATGGATTTGATTGCCAAGGGCTATGGGTAGAGATTGAAGTTGAGAAAGAATTGGGCTTTAAGTCCAAGCGCGAGGTTGAAGAATACGGTATTGAAAAATTTGTCACCCTATGCAAGAAGCGTGTTGAGAAATATTCGGGAATACAAACCGAACAATCTAAGCGACTCGGATATTGGATGGATTGGGATAATTCCTATTACACCATGTCCGACGAGAATAATTATACGATCTGGTCATTTTTAAAAAAATTATGGACAGAAGGGAAAGTATACCGCGGTAACGATGTTGTCCCTTGGAGCGGGCGATCCGGCACATCTTATTCTCAGATGGAGATTATTGAAGGGCGGAAACTTGTTGCCCATCAATCTGTATTTGTTCGATTTCCAATAAAAGGCCGCGAAAATGAATATTTGTTAGTTTGGACCACTACCCCCTGGACACTTTCCTCAAATGTGGTGGTTGGTGTTAATGTGAATCTGGATTATGTTAAACTTAAAGCACACGATGGATCTATTTATTATTTTGCGAAAGAGAATCTCGAATTCAAGCGATTAGAAAAACAATTCAAAGAAAAAAAGCAATGGGTGGAAGGTGTTCTAAAACTCAAAACAATTGCACAAATATTTAAGGAACGGGGCGGATACGAAGAATGTGGTACTCTAAAAGGTGCTGATATGGTGGGCTGGGAATATGATGGACCTTTCGATGATTTTGAAGCGCAACTTGAACCCGGTGGATTCCCGATTATCAACGAAAATTTGAAAGAAAAAGGAGTGACATCAAAAATCCTGCACAAAGTTGTTGACCCTGGGAAGGATAATATCGGGAATGATATAGTTGTGGCAGGAGAAGGAACTGGAATTGTTCATATGGCACCAGGATGTGGTGACATTGATCATAAAATTGGAAAAAAACTAGGGCTTGTCAATATTGCGCCTTTGGATGATGAATCAAAATTCATTGAAAAATTTGGGTGGCTCACAGGTAAAGTTGCAACAGAGAAATCCACGACAGAAGCCATAATTAAAGATTTAAAAAATCGTGGATTTCTATTTCACGTTGAAGATTATCCTCATGTCTATCCCCACTGTTGGCGCTCAGGTGATGAACTGGTGTTCCGTCTTGTTGATGAATGGTACATCAATATGGATTGGCGCGAAAAGATTAAAAAGATCGTTGGTGATATTAATTGGATACCGGAATGGGGCCAGGATCGTGAACACGAATGGTTAGATAATATGGGTGACTGGATGATCTCCAAAAAACGGTTCTGGGGATTAGCTTTACCTATCTGGACATTTGACGATGGATCATTTTTTGTTGTAGGATCAAAAGAAGAATTAAAAGAATTGGCTGTTGATGGGTGGGAAGAATTTGATGGAAAATCACCTCACCGTCCATGGGTCGATTCGGTGAAAATCAAACATCCTGAAACAGGTTTAATTGGTACTCGGATTAAGGATGTTGGGAATCCATGGTTAGATGCGGGAATCGTTCCTTTTTCTACATTAAAGTATAATTCTGATCGTGAATACTGGAATGAATGGTTTCCAGGCGATTTTGTGACGGAATGTTTTCCAGGACAATTTAGGAATTGGTTTTATTCCATGCTGGCTATGTCGGCAGAATTAGAGGGAGTCGCACCTTTCAAAACATTACTTGGTCACGCCTTGGTCAAAGACGAAACCGGACGGGATATGCATAAAAGTTGGGGAAATGCGATCTGGTTCGATGACGCGGCAGAAAAAATGGGTGTGGATGTGATGCGTTGGATGTACGCTTTGCAGCATATTGAGCATAACCTTTTGTTTGGTTATGGCCCTGCAGATGAAGTCCGGAAAAAATTAATTACATTATGGAACATTTATTCTTTTTATGCCACCTATGCTTCCGTAGATGGTTTTAATCCAAATGAACATCCGTTAAAAAAATCTTCGTTGACGATTCTGGATAAATGGATCTTAGCGAAGACTCATTTGCTTATCAAGGATGCCCAGAAATCAATGGATTTATTTCGGGTTGATGAATTTATGAAATCTTTTGATGCATACTTGGAAGATCTATCGAATTGGTATATTCGTAGGAACCGGCGTCGTTTTTGGAAATCTGAAGATGACAACGATAAAAATGCGGCCTATGCCACGCTTTATAATGTACTTACCCACACAATTAAATTGGCTGGCCCGGTTCTTCCATTTGTATCAGAAACTATATACCAAAATTTGGTACGAAATTCTGAAATAGAAGCAGTCGAATCACTACATCTTTGTGATTATCCAAAACCAGATGAATCCTGGATCGATCTTGATTTGATAGCCAATGTTGATTCCCTTAAAAAACTGGTAGAATTGGGGCGCTCTGCCAGGAATCAATCCAACCAGAAAATTCGTCAACCTTTATCAAAAGTATCTTTTGCAGTTGAAAACGATAAAATCGCACTATTTATTATGAAGAACCAAGATGTGGTTTTGGATGAACTCAATGTGAAATCAATTGAACGAATTACAGAAGCAGATCAACTTATTTCATATAGGATAAAACCAAATCTTCGAACATTGGGACAAAAATATGGAAAAGGTTTGGCAGAGATCAAGATACTTCTTGAGCAGAGTAATCCCATTGATTTGGTAGAAAATATCAAATCCACAGGAGAAATAAATCTAAAAAATGGCGAGTATTATTTAACCCGGGATGATATCTTTATTGAAACTAAAGCTGAAGAAGGTTTTGCTGCAGCGAGTGATAATGGTATTACAGTTGGGTTATCGTTAGAACTGACAGAAGATTTAATTCTGGAGGGTATTGTGAGGGATGTGGTTCGATCGGTACAAAACATGAGAAAAGATGCTGGGTTTGCTGTAGAAGACCGTATAGAAATCTCTTGGGATTTAGATGGGCAAATCGCCGATGCTGTGGGTAAATTTAGTACCTACTTTCGGAATGAAACTTTAACAAATATTATTTCAGAAAAAATTGAAAATGCGGACTATTCAGGGTCTGTTAAATTAAATGAAAAAATGTTTAATATTAATTTAAAAAAGATATAAGAAGGATAGCCAAATGCCATTAAAATCATATTCAAAAACGAAACTCGAAAAATTTAAAAAAAGTATTCAGGGCAGACTCGATGATGTTGCTCATGAAATGGACGATATCAAGGATACACTTGATACCAATACTCGTGGAAATTCAGGAATGGCTCAGGATGCTGTTTATAGTTTGCACATGGCAGATGCAGGAACAGATTCCTACGAACGCGAAAAAGGATTTCATTTCATGAATCGTGAAACTGATTATCATAAATCCCTTACCAAAGCACTGGAAAGAATCTCTGACGGTTCATTCGGTATATGTGGGATCTGCGATGAACTGATTCCTGAAGAACGGATGATGGAAGTTCCTAACGCAACAAAATGCGTTCAGTGTAAAGAAAAAGAAAAACTTAATCTGGCTTAATCTCTCATGAGCCTTTTAGGCCTAATTATAGCCGTCGTTTCTTTAGACTTATGGTCTAAGTGGGCGATTAAATCATCCCTTCGCCTTTACCAATCAAAACCTATTATACAGGATTTCTTTCATTTGACCTATGTGACAAATGATGGCATGGCATTTGGTTTATCTTTTCCTGGTGGAAAATTTTTTCTCCTTTCCCTTATTCTATTATTGACTGCATTCATCACTGGACTTCTATGGAAAGAAAGGGATGGGCATCATCTAGTCAAATATGGTCTAGCATTAATTCTATCTGGAGCAATCGGAAATCTTGTTGATCGTATAATCAACGGAAATGTGGTGGATTTTCTTGATTTTATGATTGGTAACTTTCATTGGTATATTTTTAATGTAGCCGACTCAGCTGTAACGGTTGGTATGGTCCTCTTCATTTATCACTCTATTATATTGGAAAAAAAAGAATCTATTAAAAATTCTCTACCTTGATCAGTTTTCATATTCAGCAATCCGAAGTGGTTGGACTTCGGTTAGACAAGTATTTGGTTTCCCAAATGCCTGACTACTCCCGTTCAAGGATACAATCTTGGATCAGGTCAAGTAATGTACTGGTGAATGGACTTAACCGGAAAACTGGTTACAAGCTTGAACTCAATGATATAATTAATGTGGAACCACAAGAAATTGTTGAACTCAATTCGAATTTGATTCCAGAAAAGATGGATCTAGACATTCTTTTTGAGGATGAAGAAATCGTTATTATCAATAAGCCCGCAGGATTAGTGGTCCATCCCGGGACAGGAAATACAACTGGAACCTTGGTAAATGGTCTTGTTGATCATTTTAATTCCTTATCGAACTTAAATGGTCAAATCCGTCCCGGTATTGTGCATCGGTTAGACGCAAACACTTCAGGGATTATGGTTATTGCAAAAACGAATCTGGCACATGCGAATTTGGCAGATCAGTTTCTTAATCGACAGGTTAAGAAAAAATATACCGCATTAACTTGGGGACTTTGGACAGAAAATACCGGTGAAATAGATCAACCTATTGCTAGAAAAAAGAAAGATCCCACATCATATACGGTTTCGGAAGATGGGAAATCATCCATCACAAAATATAAAGTGGAAAAGAAATTCAGACATTTATCCGAAGTATCATTTTACCCGAAAACAGGGAGAACGCATCAGATTAGGGTTCATGCAACTTATTTGGGATACCCGATTTTTGGCGATATGAAATATGGAGGAGGTTTTTCAAAAACTCGAGGATTCCTTCCAGAATTCACCAATTATTATAAAAAGAAAATGAAAAATTTTAACCGTCATGCTCTTCATGCAACACGGTTGGAATTCACACATCCAACAACTAAATTACCAGTGATATTTGAGTCAACATTACCGTCAGATTTTTTTAATCTAATGAATTCAATTGAATCATTTTATGATGAATAATGGCACAGAAACCCTAAAAGAATTCTTGAATTATATCCAATTTGAACGCGGATATTCTGCACATACGGTTACTGCGTATCAACACGACTTGGAAAAATTTTTGAATTTTATATATAAGTATGACTCAATTCTTCTAAAAGATTTTGGAAAAATTGACCGACAAGCAATACGTCATTTTTTGGGGAAAGAATACGAAGAAGGTAATTCTGCCAAAACAGTGGCCCGAAGACTTGCCTCCATAAAATCACTTTTTAATTATCTTGTCCAGGCAGAAGTCATTTGTGACAATCCCGCCATTCATATCAAAACACCAAAAGTTGAAAAGAAAATTCCTACATTTGTTCAAGAAAACAAAATTGAAGATCTTATGAAAATGCCAGATGCAGTAACACTTATCGGTAAAAGAGATAGGGCAATTCTAGAATTATTTTATGCAACAGGAATCAGGTTGAATGAATTGGCAGGACTCAATATTGGGTCCGTAAACCCACAAGAAAAATTGTTAAGAGTTTTAGGTAAAGGAAATAAAGAGCGTATTGTCCCATTCGGAAAGCCGGCCAAAAACGCATTAGAATCATACTTAAAGAAACGGGGGGAAAGTTGGGCTTCTCCCCAACAAACACCTTTATTTACAGGCCGTGGCGAAAAACGGATTGCAGTTAGAACTATCCAGCAAAGAGTTAATATTTATTTAAAAGCAGTATTGGGCGGGAGAACAGGTGCCAGCCCTCATACATTACGTCATACTTTTGGCACACATTTATTAGAAAATGATGCAGATATTCGATCTATTCAAGAACTGCTGGGGCATAGTAGTATTTCATCAACTCAGATTTACACGAAAGTAAATCCAAAAAAAATGAAGGACATTTATACGGATGCACATCCACATGGATAGAATGAGGAATAATAACTAATGAAAATTTCAGGAAATGACCTGGGGTTAGCTAAACTCGGGCTATTGGATTTAACAAATGTTCATAGGAATATTTCCGTTGAATCCATGGTGACCGATATTGTAGGCAATGGCGAGGGCGTTATTGGACTTCGGGGCGCTGCCATGGTAGACACAGGGATTTATACGGGTCGTTCACCCAATGATAAATACATTGTGGATGAGCCTAGTTCTACCGAAAAGATATGGTGGGGGCCGGTGAATCGTAAAGTTTCTGAAAAAGTATTTGATGGACTTTATAATAAAGTTGTGAACTATTATAACAGGTCAGATGATTCAAAAACATATATTTTTGATGGTTTTGCCGGTGCGGATCCAACCTATTCATTGAATGTCCGGATTATTGCCAAAAAAGCATGGCAGGCTCATTTTGTCCATAATATGTTCATTCGTCCGGAAGATGGGGAACTAGATGATTTTAACCCAGAATTCACTATTATTAATGCATCGGATGTTTCCAATAAAGATTTCAAATCATTAGGAATGAATTCTGAAACATTTATTTTATTTCATCTTGGGAGACGAATTGCCATTATTGGTGGAACAGAATATGGCGGTGAAATGAAGAAGGGTATATTTTCTGTTCTTCACTATTTATTACCACAGCGGGGCGTGTTATCCATGCATTGTTCCGCAAATGTATATGTGGATGGTGGTAACCCTGCAATATTTTTTGGTTTATCCGGTACTGGTAAAACCACATTATCTACTGATCCGGTTCGCCCGCTGATAGGAGATGATGAACACGGTTGGTCTGATGATGGCATCTTCAATTTTGAAGGTGGATGTTATGCAAAAGTCATCAACTTGAATAAGGATGAAGAGCCGGATATTTATAATGCAATCCGGGAAGGTGCATTGCTGGAAAATGTAGTCTATAACGAAGAGACCAAAGTCATTGATTTTACTGATGGTTCTAAAACAGAAAACACACGCGTTTCATATCCATTAAATCATATTGATAATTCTGTATATGGGCAGGGGAAATCCAGCGTTGCAGGTCATCCAGAAAAGATCATTTTTCTAACATGTGATGCCTATGGTGTTTTGCCTCCAGTGGCAAAATTATCATCTGACCAAGCCATGTATCATTTCATTAGCGGATATACGGCAAAAGTAGCAGGTACAGAGCGAGGAATTACAGAACCAACTGCTACCTTTTCTCCCTGTTTTGGCGGCCCATTCTTGACACTCCATCCCTTGCGTTACGCAGAACTTTTGAAAGAGAAAATGGAAAAATTTGACGTAGATGTTTATCTGGTAAACACTGGATGGGTAGGGGCCAACGCAAAATCCGGTGCAAAACGATTCAATCTTCCAAAAACAAGGGAGATTATTAATTCCATTTTGGGTGGTGAGATTGAAAAATCCGAATTTGAAACAGATTCATATTTTGGATTTCAAATCCCAATATCACTCGGCGAAATTGATTCAAATCTTTTGAATCCAGTTCGTGCATGGGATAACCTGGATGAGTACCATACCACAGCAAAAGAATTAGTTCAAAAATTCCAAGCGAATTACAAACAATATGATTTAGGTGACACAGCGGTATTAAATGCCGGTCCTTCATTGTAAATAAACTAAAAGGTGACATTATGATTATAGAATTTGCTGCTAGACATTTTCAGTGTCCAGATAACATTCGTGAGTATGCAGAAAAAGAAGTGGAGAAATTTAAAAAAATCAATGATCGAGCTATTCAATGCCAAATTATTTTGGAGCATGAGCATAATGATCATACAACAGAGATTAATTTATCTGTCCCTGGTAATAAATTTTTTGCTAAGGCAGTAGCTAGAAATATAACCCAATCTATTGACCTTGTAGTTGAAAAAACGATGAATCAACTTAAAAAACACATGGATGTACTCCATAATCACAGATAAACAGGAAAAATAAAATATTTGAACTCTTACAGAGTTTATATAACTTAAATGAGTCGTGATTTGCACCATATTGCCGCGACGTAAAATAAGCGCTAAAAAGGTTTTGTAAAAAGAAGCCGGATAAAGCGCCGGCTTTTTTTATGCAAAAACTAAAAGACATACTAAAAAATAGAATTCTTGTCCTAGACGGTGCCATGGGAACCATGGTACAGTCCTATGGTCTTTCAGAGGCGGATTTCCGTGGAGATCGTTTTGAAGATCACCCATGCGACTTAAAAGGAAATAATGATTTTCTATCTTTAACTCGCCCTGATGTGGTGGGCGAGATTCATCGTGCTTACCTCGATGCAGGCGCTGATATCATTGAAACGAATACATTCAACGCAACTAGCATTTCCCAAGCTGATTATCAAACAGAAGGTCTGGTTTATGAAATCAATAAGGCAGCTGCAAAAATTGCCCGGGATGTAGTCGATGAAATCACATTAAAGACTCCAGATAAACCAAGATTTGTTTGTGGTTCAATAGGCCCGACCAATAAAACCGCATCTATGAGCCCGGATGTATCCAATCCTGGTTTTCGAAATATTTCCTTCGATGAATTATCGGATGCCTATTATGACCAAGCCAAAGGTCTTGTAGATGGAGGGTGTGATGTTTTAATGGTAGAAACAGTTTTTGACACCTTGAATTGCAAAGCTGCCCTTTTTGGTATTCAATCCTTATTTGAAGATACGGGAAATGAAATTCCTGTCATGGTTTCCGGAACAATCACCGATGCAAGTGGACGTTTGCTTTCCGGTCAAACTGTAGAAGCATTTTGGCATTCAATTCGACATATGGATCTTTTGGCTGTGGGACTGAATTGTGCTTTGGGAGCGGAACAGATTCGCCCTTATGTGGATGCGTTTTCTCAAATTGCAGATACAAATGTTTTGGTTTATCCAAACGCGGGGCTTCCTAATGAATTTGGTGGTTATGATGAAACGCCAAATCAAATGTCAGGGTTTCTCCAGGAATTTTCTGAGTCAGGATTGGTGAATATTGTGGGTGGGTGCTGCGGAACAACACCAGACCATATATCAGCCTTTTCAAGATCAGTTGTTGGGATTACGCCACGGTCAATCCCGGAAGTTGAACCGTTGACAAAATTGAGTGGTTTAGAACCCTTGGTCATTCGCCCTGATTCCAATTTTATTAATGTGGGCGAACGAACCAATATTACTGGGTCTGCAAAATTCAAAAAATTGATCAAAGAAAACCAATACGATGAAGCTCTGATTGTAGCTCGCCAACAAGTGGAAAGCGGTGCACAGATTATTGATGTAAATATGGATGAGGGATTGATTGACTCGGAAAAAGCAATGGAAAATTTTTTACGATTAATTGCTTCGGAACCAGAAATTTCCAAAGTGCCTATAATGATTGATTCTTCTAAATGGAGTGTTATTGAAACTGGTTTGAAGAATATTCAGGGCAAGGGTGTGGTGAATTCCATTTCATTAAAAGAAGGAGAAGAAGAATTCATCCGCCACGCGAATTTGGTCAAAAAATATGGTGCGTCTGTGGTCGTCATGGCATTTGATGAAAAAGGTCAGGCAGATACCTATGAGCGAAAAGTAGCAATATGCCAACGGGCATACACATTGCTAACTGAAAAAGTTGGGCTCAACCCGGAAGACGTCATTTTTGATCCAAATATTTTTGCTGTGGCTACGGGTATTGAGGAACATAATAAATATGGCAAAGCTTTTATCGATGCGGTCAAAACGATCAAAGAAAAAATGCCCCTCGTTCACGTCAGTGGTGGTGTGAGTAATCTTTCATTCTCATTCCGTGGGAATAATGCTGTTCGTGAGGCCATGCATTCTTGTTTTCTTTATCATGCCATCCAAAATGGAATGGACATGGGAATCGTTAATGCGGGTCAATTAGTTGTTTATGACGATATTGATCCAGCATTTCGTGATGCTATCGAAGATGTTTTATTTGATCGTCATCCCGATGCTACGGACAAATTAGTGGAATTGGCTGAAGGGTTTATTGGAGTCAAGCAAGAGAAAAAATCGAATAATGAGTGGCGATTATTACCAACCCAGGAAAGATTATCTCATGCCTTGGTTGAAGGAATTGACAAATTTATTGTGGAAGATACTGAAGATACTAGAATCCAATTGGATCGCCCTATTGAAGTGATTGAGGGACCATTAATGGATGGGATGAATCGCGTTGGAGATTTGTTTGGCTCGGGTAAAATGTTCCTCCCACAAGTGGTAAAATCAGCCCGGGTTATGAAAAAAGCAGTTGCCCATTTGATACCATTTATCGAGAAAGAAAAAGAAGAGAAAGGGCTTGCTGATATTTCCAATGGAACCATTGTTTTAGCAACAGTAAAAGGGGATGTGCATGATATTGGAAAAAATATTGTAGGTGTTGTATTAGGCTGCAATGGATATAATATTATTGATCTCGGTGTTATGGTCCCAGCAGATAAAATATTATCTGAAGCAAAGAAAGCAAACGCGGATATCATTGGTCTTTCGGGCCTCATAACTCCAAGCTTGGATGAAATGGTTCATGTAGCATCAGAAATGGAAAGGCAAAAATTTGAAGTGCCATTATTGATTGGTGGAGCTACTACAAGTCGCAAACATACCGCGGTCAAAATAGAAGAAAAATATAGATCTTCCGTTATTCATGTTATTGATGCTAGCAGATGTGTGGGCATTGTAAGCAAATTATTAAATCCGGATCATAAAATTGAGTTGGTTAATAAAACAAAAAAAGAATATAAAACAATTCGTGAGACCTTTTATCAAAATCAACAAAAATTAAAAATTTTACCGATTAATGAGGCTAGAAATAGAAAACCTAATTTGGTTTATAATCCATTTCAACCACAAAACCCCGAGATTCAAAAGATTGAATCAATATCTTTAAATGAGCTAAAGGATTATATTGACTGGTCACCATTTTTTCATGCGTGGGAATTCAAGGGCACCTATCCAGGAATTTTAAATGACTCTGAAAAAGGAGTCGAAGCGGGAAAACTTTTTAATGATGCTCAAAATATGTTGGAATCTCTTATCGAATCAAAATCATTAACAGTCAAGGCAGTGTTTGGAATCTTTCCTGCTCAATCCAAAGAAGAAGAAGTGCATTTAATAAAAAATGATATTACGTTTAATTTTCCCCGTCAATTAATAGATAAAGGGAATAAACCTAATTTTTGTCTAGCGGATTATATTTCTCCAAATGGCGATGATCATATTGGGGTGTTCACTGTTACGGCTGGCCATGGATTAGAAAAACTGGTTGAGCAGTTTGAATCAGACCACGATGATTATAATGCTATTATGGTAAAGGTGTTAGCTGATCGATATGCAGAAGCTGCTACTGAATGGCTCCATGAAAAAATTCGAAAAAATGATTGGGGTTATGACTCCAATCAGATTTATTCCAAAGAAGAATTAATTAGGGAAAAATATCAGGGAATTAGACCTGCACCAGGATATCCCAGTTGTCCTGATCATGCAGAAAAAGACAAAATATGGAAACTCTTGGATGTGGAAAATACTATAGGTGTTTCTTTGACAGAATCGAGAGCTATGTGGCCCGCAGCTTCAGTATGCGGCTGGTATTTCTCTCATCCTGAATCCCAATATTTTAGCGTATTAAAAAATAATTAAAATCAAAATAATCAAACAAAATAAAATCTTATGAGAATACGAGATAAAATAAAAAAACCGCAACGCCCGGTTGTTGCTTACGAAATTTTACCACCACGAGAAAAAGATGGGACATTGAATTCCTATGCTGAGATCATTAGCTCTCTCCTGTCACAAACCCATATTGACGCTATTAATATTCCAGAAGTATTGGATGAAAATGGTCGTGGTGAGCGTCCGGTCGCAAATCAAAAACGGGGTGAACCAAGAGTATTTGGGCAACTTCTACAGGACATTGTTGGTGTGGAAGCTATTGTTAATCGGGTAGTTGTCCATGAACCTTTTGATGCCCAAATGAAATGGTTCAAAGAGACCAACAAGGAATACGAAATTGAAAATATGATTATAGTGGGCGGAGAATCCAGTAATGTTGATTACCCGGGACCATCTGTAAATGAAGTTTTAAAGTCACTCTCAAGAGAATACAATGAGAATGGTGGTGATATATTTTGTGGTGGAATTGCAATTCCAAGTCGAGATAGAGAATCAAAGAATTTGATCAAGAAAAGTGAGAATGGTTCTGAATTTTTTACGACACAAGTATTATACGATTCATCCAATATTGTAAAAATGATTGGTCATTACCAAGAAAGGTGTGATGAACTGAATACATTCCCCCGCCGGTTACTTTTGAGCTTTGCTCCGGTTTCATCCCAAAAAAATATTGAATTTTTAAAATGGCTTGGTGTTGAAATCCCAAGTGAGACAGAGCGTTATTTACAAGGTAGGCCCGGTTCTATGATTGAAAGATCCTTAGATGTTGCTATAGAAGTTTTGAATGATACACTCAGATCGATCACGGAGAAAAATTTAAAAGTTCCGATTGGTTTAAATGTAGAACATATTATGTCCTACAATTTTCAATCTTCGGTTGAAATGCTCCAGGAATTAGCTCGTATTTATCGGGAATTTTGTATTAAATCAAAGCAGTATTCATAAATAGAATTTGGTAATTTTTGCACCAAAATTGTAAAAGTAATTAATAAAAGCGAATAAAAATAATAGGAAGCTAAATTGAGCAAATATTTATTTACATCGGAATCAGTCACCGAAGGGCATCCAGACAAAGCATGCGATGCAATTTCGGATGCAATTTTAGACGATATTTTATCGAAAGATCCCAACGCCCATGTGGCCTGTGAAACCTTGGCAACCAAAGGAGTTGTTGTGGTTTCCGGTGAAGTTCGAACCAATGGGTTTACTGAAGTAGAAAAAGTTGTAAAACAAACAATTAAAGATATTGGATATCATAAAGGTAATAGTGGAGTTGACCCTGAGGATGTTCAAGTTATATCTATGCTCCATGAGCAAAGTTCAGAAATTGCTCAAGGTGTTGATTCAGATGATATCTCCAAACAAGGTGCTGGCGACCAGGGACTCATGTTTGGATATGCCTGTAATGAAACACCTGAACTCATGCCACTCCCAATCCAGATTGCTCATCGTCTTACAGAAAGATTAACAGAATTGAGAAAAGATGGTACTTTGCCCTGGCTTCGTCCAGATGGTAAATCCCAAGTATCAGTCAATTATGAAGATGGTAAACCAGTTTCTGTAGAGAAAGTAGTTATTGCTACACAGCACGATGACATGTTAGCCGTATATGGAACAGAAGAAAAAGAATTGGAATTTGTAAAAAGTGAAGTGATTGACCATATTATAAAACCTGTTTTAGATTCTTTTGAATATCCTTACTCCGAAGATTATATTGTAAATGGTACAGGCAGGTTTGTTTATGGTGGTCCAGAAGCAGATACCGGGTTAACGGGTCGGAAGATCATTGTTGATACTTATGGTGGATCTGCACCACATGGCGGTGGTGCTTTTTCCGGAAAAGATCCATCCAAGGTGGATCGAAGTGCAACCTATATGGCTCGTTATATTGCTAAAAATATTGTGGCTGCTGGTCTAGCGGATAAATGTGAAGTCCAATTATCATACAGCATTGGTGTTGCGGAACCCACTTCCTTTTACGTAAAATCATTTGGTACAGGAGAGATTAGTGATGAAAAACTTACTGAAATTGCAAAAGAAGTATTCCCTGTACGACCGGGAGAAATTGTTGCACACTTAGATTTGAAAAAACCCAGATACAGACAAACAGCAGCTTATGGTCATTTTGGCCGAGAGCTGGATCTATTCACATGGGAAAAAACGGATATGGTTCAACAATTACTAGAACATAAATAAAATAAATTTCATATACCAAGGAGCGTTGCATTGGAAATAATTTCCGATCAGGCTTGGCTATTATAACGACGTTCATTTTGATTAAACTCATAATTGGAGATGAAAATGAACAATCAAACCATAAAAAATAATGATTACAAAGTAGCCGATATGACTTTGGCCAGTTTTGGCCGAAAGGAAATAGAACTTGCAGAAGCGGAAATGCCTGCTCTCATGACCCTCCGGACAAAATACAAGGATTCACAACCCTTAGTAGGTGCAAATATTCTTGGCTGTATTCACATGACTATTCAAACTGCAGTCCTAATGGAAACACTTGTTGATTTAGGTGCAAAAGTTCGATGGTCGTCCTGCAATATATTCTCAACTCAAGACCATGCAGCGGCAGCAATGGTTGATGCTGATATTCCAACATTTGCATGGAAAGGTGAAACTGAAGAAGAGTTTATTTGGTGTATTGAGCAGACAATCCTAAAAGATGGTAATCCATGGGACGCCAATATGGTATTAGATGATGGTGGCGATTTAACCCAAATGCTTCATGAAAAATACCCTGAAATGCTTGAAAATATTCATGGCATTAGTGAAGAGACTACCACAGGGGTCCACCGTCTTTTAGAAATGTTAGAAGATGGGACACTTAAAGTACCAGCCATTAATGTGAATGATTCAGTAACTAAATCAAAAAATGATAATAAATACGGATGTCGCCATTCACTCAATGATGCTATTAAACGCGGCACGGATATTCTAATGTCTGGAAAGAAAGCACTGGTAATTGGTTATGGTGATGTGGGGAAAGGATCTGCACAATCATTACGTCAAGAAGGGATGATTGTAAAGATTAGCGAGATTGATCCAATTTGCGCAATGCAAGCATGTATGGATGGGTTCGAAGTTGTTTCTCCTTATCATGACGGAATTAACACTGGTACAGTTGATGGTATTAACAGAGAACTACTTACTACCACCGATTTAATTGTTACGACTACCGGGAACATAAATGTTTGTGATCGTGCTATGTTAGAAACTGTCAAATCAGGTGCGGTGGTTTGTAATATTGGTCATTTTGATAATGAAATTGATACCCAATTTATGAGAGACAATTGGCAGTGGGACGAAGTGAAACCCCAAGTGCATCGGATATTTAGAAGTGACAATAAAAATGATTATTTAATTCTATTATCTGAAGGTCGTTTAGTTAACCTAGGAAATGCAACAGGGCACCCATCTCGGATTATGGACGGCTCATTTGCAAATCAGGTGTTGGCACAAATGCTTTTATTTGATGTAAAATTTGCTGATTTACCACTTAATGAAAAATTATCAAATATTACAGTTGATGTTCTACCAAAGAAACTTGATGAAGAAGTTGCAGCCGGAATGGTGAGTGGATTTGGGGGTGTATTGACGACAATGACTGATGAGCAGGCTGACTATATTGGTGTTTCAAAAGTGGGGCCTTATAAGCCTGAACTCTATCGATATTAATCTAATCTATTAAAAAAAATAAAAACCCCATAAAAATTATGGGGTTTTTTGTTTTTGGTTCTCTCAGATTTATTCTACAAATTTGAATGCGGAAGTCCAAACACTATTGGCAATAAAATGAAGGTAAATCCGAAAAACCACCAATTTCGTTGGAAGACGGGATTTCTCCATGCTTTTCTGACCATTTTTTTAATGGTGACGGTGGCGTGCGATTTCGACATCCCGGAAAAGTTCGAAATGCCTACCTGGTATCTTGATTTAAAAATTCCACTGGTTCAAACCAGATATCAAATGGCGGATATTTCTGATTCATCTGCGGGCATTTTTCTTACAGATGATTCTCTTGGATTTAAAATTATCCAGGAGGGAGAAATGCCTGCCACAGAACTTCCCGATCTCCCTGCTGTGCCATTAGATCTTGATCAAGCAATTGCATCTGGGGAAATTTCTGGTATCCCTGCTGATATAGTCGGTGAGCTACCGGAGATTACAATTAGTCAACGGATTGACGTTGTTGCGTATGGCCAACAGATTTACCCCGATACTACTGATTGGACTATAGATACATCCATTTTTGTATATGTTGATCCATTTACAGACGATTCTGTTTTCGTAGATACAACCATTTGGATCGCAGCTTATACCCCTTTTGCATTCCCTGATACGGTTCCCCATGTGTTGGAAGCAAACCATTATGATTCTTTAATTGTTGCGGCGTTTAATGGTGCAATGGATTTGTTGAGTAGCGCTTTGGATACAACAATTGATCTTGGATTATCATCAATTCCACTCCCTGATGACCCACCCATTATTGCAAGCGTAGATACACTTATAATTGCCAGCCATGCAACCAACAGTGTATATCGGACTCTATTTAAAAATAATGGCATTCCGACTGATTTAGTTGGTGTCTATTCTAGGATGGTTTCTGGAACTTCTGAACCTCTTTCTGATACATTGGCAAACCATAACCAGATTCCGTCAATCTCTCAAGGTGTCACTTATGCAGACACGACAGATTTATCTGGAAAGGGATTGACAAGTTTCTTAAAAATGGCAACCAATATGTCTTTGAGTTCTGCGTCGACTGATTATGTAACAATTCCTCCCGGGTCATTGTATGTCGATTTTAATATCACATTTAAAATGGCAGGAATTGATAGCATTGATGTAACAACAAATTATTATTCCATGTCAGACGGCATTGAAATGCCACCGATGGAATTACCTGAAATGGATATGTCTGAGTCTGGTATAAGCAAAATGGAAATTTATAGAAATGTGCTTAAAAATGAGGGCGCAGCTTATAACGAGAATAAATTGATCATTCGCGATTTGGCTAGCTCTTTTCCATTCGATATGAATTTCTTATTGAATTTCCAGAATTTTTCACCCACACCTGATGGTGACTCCGTAAAAATTGATACTGTTTTAAGAAACGGGATTGAGATCAATAAAACATTTGATTTACGTGGGTATACACTACAGAGCACAGATGGAGATAATAATAATGATGGCTGGCCAGACAGTGCATTTACAAGTTTTGATCTTGTGCTAGATATTACAATCCCAGAGCAAAAAGCATCCATACCCTTAGATGGTTCACCTTTGGGTGAATTCACCATGAATATGAAGTTGGAACAGTTATCATTCTCGTCCATTTCTGCAAACCTTTACATGGAAATGCCTGCGGAACCCACTGAACAGGAATTCCCGGCAGGTTTTACAGGTGCCATTCCCACCGAAGCTGTTTTCGAGATTATTTTTAAGAATCAGATCAGATTACCCATTCAAATGATCATGGAATTCAAAGGCTATAACTCTCTTGGTGAGCTTACCTATGTACCGGTGATCATTGATACAATTGGGTTTCCATTAACGGATTCAAATTCGGATACTGCTATGACCATCATTGGATTGAGCAAACTCGGAACAACTATTACAATTTATGAATCGGTGTATGATAGCCTGCCATCTTATTCTGTTACAAATGCACCCTGTGACACTTGCTCATCTATTATTGATTTACTTGCATCCAATCCCGTAAGTCTGATTATTACACCTGAGGTGAAGGTAGATGGTCGCGGATCCATTGAAGCTAATAAAGCCATTGCAGGTGGATTTCGTGTGACTATTCCATTTGTCCTTCAATTGGAGCCTATGACCTTTATGGGCGGAACCGCCACAGAAATTGAAACATTTGAATATGATACACGCTATAAAATTCGGAACAGTTTGTTAGAAACAGAACTTGTGTCAACGATCACGAATGCGTTACCCTTTGGTGCAGAAATTTCAGTGTTAATGAGTAACGATTCTCATTTCCCCACTGATACAACCTGGGAACAATTGGGAATTTTCCGAGATTCTCTCGCAGTATGGGGAATACTAAATGCCACGGACAGTTTATATATTCTCAGGAAATGCAGTGACATTTCACCCGATAGCGGTTTGGTATATATTTTCAACGTTATGACTGATTTTTCAGAATGTTTTGATGGTTTACCTTATATTGTGAAATATAATGGATCCGGGACGGATACAATCATTTCCTATGTGGATACACTCTTTAAATTTTCTTTACCAAATCCGGAATCATTTTATGGTGCAGATGATTCAACCGGATACCCTGAAGGTATGGTGGCAGTACCAGGGACCGGGGTTTATTCTAGTATTATCGATACGTCTCAGATCTTTTTGTTGACAGATTTTGGCAGCCACTATACCATGCCAAGATTCCATTTACCGGGTACAGATTCAGTTGGGGTATTTTTATCTGTTGAAGATTATTTGGAGATCAGTTCATTTATCACTTTTCGGTTAAGCAGTTCCGGTGCATTTGGTGAAGCAAAACCTGAATTAATTATTACTTACCCCAATGGAGGACAAACATTATATAACGATCAAACTTATGAAATTCTTTGGAGTGTAGGTGGATCGAGTTCAGAAAAAGTCGATTTATATTATTCCACACATGGAGATTCAACCACCTATAATTTAGCCAATTGTGTCCTGACAGATAATTGGACAGAAATTGAATCAGGATTAGATAATCTTGGTTCATATTCATGGGATTTGGCTACCAGTGGGTTATCAGAAACTGATTCATTAAGATTGAAAATCGTGTCTTCTAATGGAAAGGCTTGTGATATCAATGGACATTATATCAAAATAGGGTCTTCATCCAGGTCGAATCGTATGAATCGTCCAAAACAAAAATTGAGCATGATGGGTAATCGATGAAGCGAATTATTCTCATATTTTGCATGGTTGGAATTTTTGTTCAGGCCCAAACCAAACGTGATCCACGAATGGTAGGAATGGCGGGTGCTTATACAACCATTGCCGATGGAATTTTCTGTGTTGGTTTTAATCCTGGAATAATAGGTCTTCAACAAAATAAACCATTTATGATTCAAGCGTTTCAATTGGATTTAGGTATACTAGGAAATTTTTTCTCTATCGAAAATATTGCACAATATAGTGGTGATACTTTGAATACTGTTGAAAAAGATGCACTCTTCGATCAATTAGAAGCATCTGACGGTATGGCGTTTTTTGTGGACACACATATGCCAATTCCTTTTATGAACATTTCTAAAGGGAATATGGCTTTTACAACCAATAATATAATTTTACAGAATTATAAATTACCTATGGGATTATTGGAGCTCATTTTTTATGGCAACGGCCAAAAACCGAACCTGGATCTTGAATTCAATTATGAGATTTTGGGATTGAACGAATACGGATTTTCATTTGGGATTCCTTTTAAATCCATGTCCTGGGGAGTGACGGCCAAATATCTGCAAGGATTATTTTATCTTGGGATTGATGAAGATTCATCTTCAGCGAGTTTGATAACAGATGATCTGGGTATCTATGGTTCAGGGAAATATATCATACGGCAAGGTGTGGGTGGTGCAGGATTTGGACTTGATATTGGGGTGGTTTCTCGACCACTTAATGGGTGGCAATTTGGTGCATCATTTATTAACATGGTTGGATCTATTAAATGGAATCAAAGTGGTGGTGGGGGTGATCCATCTAGTATTAATCCCCTTACTTCCAAATTTTATCCATTTGTATTTGGAGAAGATACTCTCGATTTAAATGAATCCATTTTATACACATTCAACATTGACACTATACGTATGGACAAAATGGGGAATGACTCTTTATTCACCAATGAGACTATATTTTTCGTGGATACCTTAGAGAATGGTAAAAGGCCTGAATTTGTCACTCGATACCCGGCAACTTTCAGACTGGGTGCGTCGAAAAGAGTAGATAATTTCTTATTTGCCACGGATCTAGTGGCTGGATTTGAGAATAAATATTATGCGCGGCAACAATGGAAATGGGCGATGGCGGTTGAGTGGAATCGGATTCAAACAATCCCAATGAGAATCGGTTATTCCTGGGCTGGTGGAGAAATGAAAGAATTGGCCATGGGTTTTGGCGTAAAAAAAGGCCCTGTTATTTTTGATCTGGGCTTTTCTTTTCGAAATGGCATGTGGCTGCATACAATGAAAGGATTCAATTTCTCTTTTGGTTTTACATGGGTTGGGAAGTCAATAAAAAAAACGGAAAAGGAAGGTCCTTCGCCAGCTCTAAAAGAGTAAAATCATTTTAATAACGGATTACGTTTTGGCTCTCCACATTAATATCATCCCACCGCTTAGAAATAAAATATTTCCCAACCAAGCTGATAATAGAGGTTCCACAATTCCGTTAAATCCTAGTGACTGGCCAAACTTGATAAAGGCGTAATATCCAAAGATAACAAAAACACTGGCGCCAGCCCCAAAAGATAAACTATTTTTCTCCTTTAATACCACCAATGGTATTCCAAACAAAACAACTATCAAATTAGTAAAGGCGAAAGAAATTTTTAAATATCGTGTAACTTCCCATCGAAGGGTATCGACGCCATTTTCTTTTAATTTCTTAATTCGTTCCGTGAGCTTGAAATAATCCAATTCGTCCGGTTTTCGGGCTTGTTGCTGAATCTCTTCTGGTAAAAAGCCAAGTGTGATGAGCGTATCTGATTTTCCCAAGGTAACCCTTGTCTCAACTCCATGCTCATTAAATTCACGAATCGAATACCCTGTTAATACCCAACTGGATGTAACTGGATTCCACTCTATTTTTTTTGCATCAATCCTTTTTCGGATATTTGAATGGCCCAGGTCTACTATGGTTAGATCATGTCCAGTTGATTTTTTTATATAATATTTAGATAATGAAATATGTATAGATGTATTTTTCTGGAGGAAAATATTTTTTAGTGTGTTTTTTAGTTTATGGCGTGATTTTCGCTTTACGTAATCTCGGTCGATCTCGAATCGTTTTTCATTCCCAATTGCAACCAATTTATTATCTAAAATAAACGATCCTCCACTCATGATAATTCCTGATAACAGTAATGGAAATGAAGCACGATAAAGGCTTATTCCGGATGCTTTCATAGCTGTCCACTCGTTTCGTTTTACCATCGACCCTAAACTGAAAACTGTCGATAACAGCATAGACATAGGGAGCCCAATGCTCACAAACCAGGGTAAAGTATAGAGGTAATATTGAATTACAATTGGTGATGGAACTTTATTATCCATGAACCGGTCTAAATTTTCTATAAGATCAACAATTACAAAAATAGAAACAAAACCGAGAACAGATATTCCCAGGATTATCCAGAATTGCCGCAATAGATATAGGTCGAGTTTATTCATCAGTAGGAATTAGAATTTCCCCAACTTCTTTCAAAAAAAGAAATAAAACGATTATTTTAAATAAATAAAATTTATTAGTGGCTTTAGCAGTTTGGATTCAAATATTCACGAATTAACTTACCCGCAATGAAATTAATAAAATGGTTTAAAATCATATCTATTTTGGGTCTATTTCTTGCTGGGCTAGCTTTAGCTGAAACTGTAGGATTAGCATCCATTAAAGAAGATGAATTGTCCTGGCTTTCAATTTGGCCGCCAATCATTGCCATCATTTTGGCTCTTATTACTCACGAAGCGCATTTGGCTTTATTTATTGGTATTTTGGTAGGCGTATCAATGATCACTGGGAACCCACTAACAGGGATTACGAATGCGCTGGATACGTATATCGTCGGGTCAGTTACAGATCATGGTCATGCATCAATTTTGATCTTTACATTGGCTTTTGGTGGACTAATAGGTGTAATTACTGCCAATGGAGGAATGAAAGGTGCAGTAGATTTTGCATCAAAGTATGCAACATCAAACCGAAGAAGTCAATTTGCTACGGCAGCAATGGGTTTAGTTATATTCTTTGACGATTATGCCAATACCCTATTAGTAGGGAATATGATGAGACCTTTTACTGATAAAGCCAGAATTTCACGGGAAAAGCTATCATACCTCGTGGATTCAACTGCAGCACCTGTTGCAAGTTTAGCCGTAATCAGTAGCTGGTCTGTATTTCAAATGAGTTTGCTCGAAACTCCATACAAACAATATGATGTTACAATAAATCCTTATTTTACTTTTTTACAAAGTATTCCTTTTTCCTTTTATTGTATTTTGACATTGATTTTTATTTTTTTAAATATATTATTGAAAAAAGAGTATGGTCCCATGCACAATGCAGAAACTCGTGCATTATCGACTGGTAAGGTACTTTCTGATCACGCAAAACCACTTTCAGATCCAAGTTTAATAGAAGATTCACAAAAAGTACCAACTTCTCATTGGAACAATGCATTTATTCCAATATTTGTAGTTGTAGCTGTAACTATTGGTGGCTTGGTTATTACTGGCCTAAGAAGTCTTGATATGCAACATCCTACACTTCGAGATATCATTGGTGCATCGGATCCTTACGCCAGTCTTATTTGGGGTGCTTCATTTTCTAGTATTTCTGCAATTGGATTAACAATTGGACGAAAAATATTAACCTTGGAGAAAACTTTGGATGCGTGGGTGAATGGCGTAAGATCTATGGTAATGGCTTGTATTATTTTAGTGTTGGCCTGGACCATTGGTTCTGTATGCAAGGATCTAAAGACAGCTGAATATTTGGTGAGTATTTCTTCTAATATTTTGTCTCCAGCCATGCTTCCTTTCATCACTTTTGTCACTGCTGCAGCCATTAGTTTTTCAACCGGCTCATCCTGGGCAACCATGTCTATATTGGTTCCGGTAGTTGTTCCTATGGCAATGCATCTTTTGAATATGTCACCTGATGCGACTGTTGAATCACCCATATTTTTAGCCACATTTGCTTCAGTTTTATCCGGGTCAGTTTTTGGTGATCATTGTTCCCCAATCTCTGATACGACAATATTGTCTTCCACAGCGTCTGCATCTGACCATATTGACCATGTAAAAACCCAAATGCCCTATGCACTTACAGTGGGCATCTTATCTTTAACTTTAGGATGTCTAGGTATAGGATTTGGTATACCAGTTTGGGTTATATTATTATCTGGAACCGCAATTCTCTGGGCCATCATGCACTTTATTGGGAAACCGATTGTACCCACGTAAAACTTTGGAAGTATAGTTGATTAATATAGAATCAGCAATTGAAGCTTTTGCAAGTTTCATGTGGGGGCCATTTCTCCTTATCCTACTTGTTTTCGGTGGACTATTTTTCACTGTTTATTGTCGATTTATCCCATTTCGATACTTTAAACACGGACTTGATATTCTTTTAGGGAAATATGATAATGATGATGATCCAGGCGATATAAATCATTTCCAAGCACTATCAGCTGCTCTAGCTGGAACTGTAGGAATGGGAAATATAAGTGGTGTAGCCGTGGCAATTCATATGGGTGGTCCCGGTGCACTTTTTTGGATGTGGGTTTCAGCCTTTGTAGGTATGTCTACAAAGTTTTTCACCTGTACTTTGGCAATCTTATTTCGTGGGGAAGATGACTTGGGTGAACTACAAGGTGGCCCCATGTATGTAATTCAGGAAGGACTTGGTCAAAAATTCAAACCATTAGCGGTATTATTTAGTTCGGCTGGCCTTATTGGTTGTCTACCTATGTTCCAAGCCAACCAATTAACGCAATACATTAGGGATTCTGTTTTTTTACCATTGGGAATGTTTTCATCAAATCCTTTTATGGGAAATGTAGTAACTGGGGTCTTAATCGCAATTCTTGTGGCTGGAGTGATCTTTGGTGGTATAAAACGGATTGGACTTGTTGCTGGTAGAGTAGTACCCCTGATGGTTCTCATTTATTTACTGGGCGGATTGGGAATCCTTATTAAGAATTATGATAAACTTGGTTCAGTATTTAATTTAATATTTTCAGACGCATTTACAGGCAACGCCGTAGTAGGTGGCGTTGTAGGTGAAGTGATCCGTCAAGGAATTCGTCGGGCAGTATTCTCTAATGAAGCTGGCTTGGGAACTGAAGTAATGGCACATGGTGCAGCAAAAACAAAAGAGCCTGTCCGGGAAGGTCTTGTGGCCATGTTAGGTCCATTTATTGATACAATTCTGGTTTGTTCTATTACGGCATTTGCAATTTTGGTCTCAGGTGTTTGGAATGATCCAACCTTGAACGGTGTATCCATGACAGCTAAGGCATTTTCAAATGAATTGGGGTTCCTGGGAGAGTTTATTTTATTCTTTTCTGTATTTACCTTCAGCGTAACGACCATGTTCGGTCAATCATATTATGGTGCAAAATGCACTGGGTTTTTATTCGGCAGCCGTTGGAAAGTTAATTATAATTGGTTTTATGTCTTGTCTACAATCTTTGGGGCTACAGTATCCATTTCCATTGTTATTAATTTGATAGATGGGATGTATGCGATAATGGCGATTCCTACTATGGTTTCAACTATTTTGCTTGCGCCAAAGGTCATGAAAGAAACGCGTCGATATTTTTCAGCGATTTAAGTGGATCCAAGCATTCGCAGCCTTGGAATATTGGTATTTAATTATTTAAGAGTAAAACCCACCCGCCCATTTCGTCCTGCACAGACAGATTCACCCAATCAGAATAAGATTGAATGACATCCTTCGCCTGATTTTCTAGAATTCCTGACAAAACCAAATTATGTCCAATAAACGGACCTAAGGTTGGAGCTAAACGAATTAATATAGCAGCCAAAATATTTGCAATCACAATATCATATTTCTCATTTGATTCAAAACTATCAGAATGATGATATGGAATCATTAAATTATTTAATTCATTATTCTGCTTCGCATTTAATATGGCCTTAGAATCAATCTCTACGCCTTCTATAAAACCTGCACCAAGAATTTTCGCAGCGATAGATAAAATGCCTGATCCACATCCATAATCAAGAACCGTATTCTTTTCATGTAAATTATTTTCTAACCATCGTAAACAAAGTTGGGTTGTGGGGTGAGTCCCAGTTCCAAACCCACTTCCTGGTTGAATAATAATAGATTGACCTGAAAATTCAGAATTTGATTCCCAGGGCGGCACTATTCTAAGTGAGTCAGAAATGAAAATCTCTTTGAATTGAGACTGGGTATAAGTGACCCAATCCTTGTCTTCGAAAATTTCTTCAACATAATCAGGTGCATTATCCAAATTCATAATCATCTGGATTTCATATATAAGCTGATCCACGTCCTGATTCTCTTGTATCATAAGAACAATAACGTGGGTATCTCCAGAGAGTGGATTTGGATTATCCGGATCGTCAACCCAATTTGAATCTGCCTCCTTTAATTTATCTTTGATCATAATAGAAGCTACATTCAAAATTGAAAATAGATCGGAAATATAGCGGAGATCGGTTCCCGGAAAATCGAGAGTAATGTTTTTCCACATCTTCATAGATTGGTAATTTACAGGATATGAAATCACGTGGCGAACTGAAAACTGAACAACAAAACCCTCAATCTTCTCAAATTGATTCCATGTCAATAAATGATATTTTGAAAACAATTAACAGGGAAGACCAAAATGTTGCAATTGCAGTACAGGCTACCCTTCCTGACATTGAAAAAACGGTAGTACTCACAGTCAATTCGATTCAAAAGGGTGGCCGTGTGTTTTATGTGGGCGCTGGCACCAGTGGTCGGCTTGGTGTATTGGATGCATCGGAAATTCCACCAACCTTTTCAGCACCGAAAGGATTATTTATTGGCGTCATTGCCGGAGGCGAAAATGCATTGCGAAATTCCATTGAGGGTGCGGAGGACCGACCGGAAGAGGCTATCATAGATTTGGAGCAATATGAGCTAAACGAAAATGATACGTTGGTTGGAATCTCATGTAGTGGTGCTGCAAATTATGTGGTTTCGGCATTGGATCATGCTAAAGCAAATGGAGCAAAAACAGTTTATCTTGTCACGAATCTCAACCCGTTTAAGATTACAGAAGTTGATGTAATTATAAATGCTGTGACTGGTCCAGAAGTTGTGACGGGATCCACGCGGATGAAAGCTGGTACAGCTACAAAATTAATATTAAATATGATTTCTACAGCAACCATGATCAAATTGGGAAAAGTGTATGGAAATCTTATGGTAGATCTCATGGTAGTCAATGATAAACTGGTTGATCGGGGGACACGAATCATTGAGCAATTAACAGATTTAGATTATGATGGAGCACAGTTAAAATTATTTGAAGCTAAAAAATCTGTTAAGGCAGCCATTGTCATGGAAAAGTTGAATTGCACCTTAAATGAAGCACGTGAAAAATTGGATAATGCCGGCGGGTTTCTTAGAAATCTAATTGATTAAAATATGAAACAAAAAAAACCAATCTTGTTCAATAAAGTAGGGCGGGATATTCTAAAAAAAGAGCTAGCTGCAGAACCTTTTGATAGAATCACCGCTTCTTTTTATGTGTATCATCCAATTGAAAATCCCCAAGCTTTTCGAGATCAATTATTCATTACCTGGAATAAACTGAATATATTGGGCCGAATCTATATTGCTACAGAAGGTATAAATGCACAATTAAGTACACCCGAACAAAATTGGAACCAATTTTGTGAAACTATGAATTTGTTCCCTTTTTTAAGGAATGTTCCTATCAAAAAAGCCATACAGGATGGAAATTCTTTTTATAAACTTACCATAAAAGTTCGAAATGAATTAGTGGCCTATGGTGTACCGGAAAATTCTTATGACATGAATAAGGTGGGGAATCATCTTTCTGCTGAAGAATTCAATCAAGCATTAGAAAAACCTGAAACAATTGTTGTAGACATGCGGAATTATTATGAAAGCGAAGTTGGCAAGTTTGAATCAGCCGTCATACCTGATGTGGAAATATCAAAAGAATTGCTCCCGGAAGTCAAACACATTCTGGATGGGAAAGAAGAAGAGCAGATATTATTGTATTGTACTGGTGGAATTCGTTGTGAAAAAGCGTCTTCGTATTTGATAAATCATGGATTTACAAATGTCAATCAATTGAGTGGTGGAATTATACAGTATGCACACGAAATCGATAAAAAGGGATTAAAATCAAAATTCATTGGGAAAAATTTTGTTTTTGATGATAGGTTGGGAGAACGTGTGACTGAAGATGTCATAGCTAAATGCCACATTTGCGGCGATGCATGTGATAATCATACTGATTGTAAAAATGACGCCTGTCATATTTTATTTATTCAATGTGAAACATGTTTTAAAGAATTAGATGGATGTTGTTCGAAAGAATGTAATGATTTTTTTAAATTACCAATTGAAGAGCAAAAAATTCGTCGAAAGGACCCAACTCAAGTAGTTTCCCGTACATTTTTTGATTCAAGAATAAAACCAAAATTGAACCAAAAAATTTGAAATATCACATTCTTTATTCCTTCCGGCGTTGTCCTTATGCCATGCGGTCTAGACTGGCTCTGGTTTATTCTAATATAAGCTATGAACACCGGGAAATATTATTAAAAGAAAGGCCATCAGAATTATATTCTATATCACCTAAGGGAACTGTCCCAGTATTGCAATTGCAGGATGGTACCGTCATCGATGAAAGTATAGATGTAATGAAATGGGCAATAGCTCAAAGTGATCCAGATTGTTGGTATACGGATAAAATTGAAGAACAAAATTCATTCATTTCCTTGAATGATGATGAATATAAAAAACGGCTAGACATGTATAAATATCATGAGCGGTTTCCTGAAGGCTCTTATGATGAATTTCAAAATGCTATTGGAGAAATATTGAAGACATATGAATTAATTTTATCAAAGTCATCCTATTTATGTGGCGATAAAGTTACTCTGGCGGATGTTGCATTATTTCCATTTATTCGACAGGGAGCTCATGTGGATCTGGTTTGGTTTAATACAGAATTTCCAATATTATCAAAATGGTTAAAAATATTCCAGGGATCAGAACTATTTCGGACCATAATGAAAAAATATGCTGTATGGAAAACGGGAGAAGATGGCACTCTGATTCAAAAATACTACACAAGCAATGAATAGAAATAGTTACCTTTTCATCTCACTTATTATATTTACTCATATTCTTTTAGGTGAACAATTAATTATTTCTCATGGTGGATTTTCTGCAAGAATTGAACGAGATGAATGGGGAGTTCCGCACATTTATGGTAAACGAGATGCGGATGTTTCATTTGGACTGGCATATGCCCATGCTCAGGACGATTTTAAAACTATTTATGATATATTATTAGCTACAAGGGGTAAACTGGCATCGGTGTATGGAAAGGACGCTGCAGTGAATGATTACTATGTTCATCTCATGGATTTATGGAATACTATTGATTCCAACTATGAATCCGATGTGGCGGATGATGTGAAATTATTATGCGATGCTTATGCAGCAGGAATTAACCTATTTTTAGAAGATTACCCGGAACAAGAAAAGAAAAATATATTTCCTGTCTCCGGGAAAGACCTGATTGCGGGATTCTCTCATAGAATGCCATTGATGTTTGGTCTGGATGGTGTCATGAAAAAATTATCAAAAGAACAACGTCCACAATTAATAGGCCTGAACGGGAATGAAGAAAATAGCGAGTCATTTAAAATGGTTGCCAGTAATGTTTTTGCCATTGCGCCCCATCGATCTAGTGATGGCTATACGCGGATATGGATCAATAGTCATCAACCTTGGGAAGGCCCGGTTGCTTGGTACGAAGCACGTTTTATAAGCGAAGAAGGGTGGGACTTTTATGGGGGATTGTTTCCCGGTTCTCCCATCCCCTTGGTTGGCCATAACACAAATTTGGGCTGGAGCCATACTGTGAATTCACCAGACCTAATTGACGTATATGAATTAACCATTAATCCAAATAATAAAGATCAATACTGGTTTGAAGGTTCATGGAAAGAAATGAGAGTCCGGAAAGTGCCGATTAAAGTGAAATTATTTGGGCCTTTTTCATGGACCTTCAAACAGAAAGTAAAAGAATCTATACATGGTCCTGTGATGGAATTTGACCATGGAATCTATTCACTTCGTATTTCATCGTTAAAAAATCTGAAATTTATAGAAGAGTGGTATCGAATGGGAAAAGCACAGAACTACACTGAATTTAAAAAGGCCATGGAGATCCATGCTTTACCCATGTTTAATACAGGTTATGCTGATAAAGATGGGAATATTTATTATGTATATAATGCAAAAATCCCTAAACGGAATGAAGGGTATAACTGGAACGAACTTCTTGCAGGCGACAAACAAGAAAATATTTGGACTGATTATGTCCCATTTGATTCGTTGCCCCAGATGTTAAATCCAGCAGACGGGTTTTTACAAAACTGCAACAGCAATCCTTATCTTGCTACAGGTAATACGGATGATGTATCCAAACCTTTACCAGGTTGGACAGGGATTGAAACTCACCAAACTAATCGTGCTCTTCGTGCTTTGGAAACATTTGGTTCAGATTCATCCATATCGCGGGATGAATTTTTCAACTATAAATATGATACCCAATATTCAACAAATTCCGTCATTGCCAAGGTGAGAGACCGATATATTCAGGATATGGCCAATGAAAAGGATCCCAAATTGATTTCTGCATTAAATCTGATCAAAAATTGGAATCTGTCAGCTGATTCGAGTAACACTGCAGCAGCGTTGGCCATCATTGTACTTCCCAATGCGTTTAATGAGGATAATCTTAAATATAAAACTGATGCCATCACCAGTAAGCTTGTTGAAACGATTGATTATCTTGAGAATAAATTTGGCAGGATTGATATCCCATTGGGCAAGGTATTGCGCCTGGTTCGAGGAGAAACAAATTTGCCTCTTTCCGGAGGCCCCGGTTTATTGAGAGCGATATATTTTAAAAAGAAAAATGATACATATGTGGGAATCGCTGGGGATTGTTATTTTCAAGCTGTAGAGTGGGGCCCCAATGGAGAATTGAATGCTTGGACTATTCACCAATACGGCAGTGCAACAGCAATTGAATCATCAATTCATTATGATGACCAGGCGAAGTTATTTTCAAAGCATGAAATGAAACAGGTTAGGCCATGAGATTGTTTTTTAGTTCAGTATTTATTTTAGTATTCATTTTAGGTTGCAGCCAAGTTGAACTTGTAAAAGCAGATTCAAAAACGATTCATGATCATATTGCTTCTTTCCGGGAACAAAAAGCAGTTTTGCTTAATGTCTGGGCAACAACCTGCGCCCCTTGTGTGGAAGAATTCCCCATGATTGTAGATCTGGGAAAGGAAATTCATGATTTGGAAATTGTCTTTGTCAGTGCTGATTTTGATGACAATATAAACGAAGTGATCGATTTCTTGTATGATCACCATGTTTATAGGATCTCATATATAAAGAATGAAAAGGACCAGCCGTTCATTAACGGTATTCATTCTACATGGACCGGTTCACTTCCTTTTACAATCCTTTTTGGAAAAAATTCTGGAGAAATAGTGAGTTATTGGGAAGGGAAGGAACAAGAAAGTAAATTCAGGAAACATATTCAACTTGCAATAAACGAATAGGAGTTTATATGAAGAAAATTTTAATACCCATCATGGGTTTAACCTTTTTGTTCGCCGGTGAATTGGAGATTGGTTCCACTATGCCGCTTAAAGATCTTGAGCTGGCAGATATCAGTGGGAAAAATATTACACTTGCTACTGCGAAAGGAGATGCTGGAACCTTGGTTGTTTTTTCCTGCAACACGTGTCCCTGGGTTATCCGCTGGGAAGATCGCTATGTTTCTCTGGCAAATACTTATGCCCCAAAGAGACTTGGTATGATCGCCGTGAATTCCAATGCAACTCGGTTTGGCGGTGAAGATAGTCTGGAAGAAATGCTGGAGCATGCAAAAAATAATGGATATAATTTCCCCTACGCACAGGATCCAGAATCGGAATTGGCATCAGCATTTGGTGCTACAAAGACACCACATATTTATTTGTTCGATGGTGACGATAAATTGGTCTATCGTGGTGCGATCGACGATAACGCAAAAAATGCAAAAAAAGTGGATGAACCCTTTCTGGCAAATGCAATTGATGCTTTGCTAGCAGGAAACCCCATTAATCCCCAAACTACAAAAGCATTGGGCTGCTCTATTAAATTCAAATAGGTTTTTTATAAATGGAACAAACATATTATTTGATTATTATTGGCGCGCTAATTATAGAATATTTACTTTCTACGGTAAGCTCAGTCTTAAATATGAATAGTGTTTCGGAAGATGTTCCAAATGGCTTTCAGGATCATTATGATGAAGACAAATACGGCAAATCACAGGCATATTTAAAAGATAATACACGATTTGGTTTATTTTCCAGCACTTTCAGTTTGGCATTAACATTAATAGTAATTCACACCGGACTCTTTGGAATTCTAGATCAGTTTGTGCGAACTCAAACGGTTCATCCTATTTTAAGTGGACTAATGTATTTTGGAATTATTTTTATTATAAATGATATAATTAATTTACCTTTTTCGCTATACGGCACTTTTGTTTTAGAAGAGAAATATGGGTTTAATAAAACAACTTCGAAAACCTACGTAATAGATAAATTGAAAGGATACATGCTCACCATTGTGTTTGGAACAATAATTATGAGCCCAGTCCTTTACTTTTTTAATACCTATGGTGAGAATGGTTGGTGGATTGCATGGGGAATTATCACAGCTTTTATGATTGCTATCCAACCATTGTTTGTTCATGTAATCGCGCCCATATTCAATAAGTTTACACCTCTCGAAGATGGAGATTTGAGAACCGCCATAGAAGTATTTGCAGAAAAAGTTAATTTTCCTATTGCTCGCATCGATATGATGGATGGCAGCAAACGTTCATCTCATTCCAATGCGTATTTCAGTGGATTCGGGAAATCAAGACGTATTGCACTATTTGATACTTTATTGGATAAACATACAACCGAAGAAATTGTATCAGTGGTAGCCCATGAGGTGGGTCATTATAAAAAGAAACATATTATTACGGGAACAATTTTAGGAATACTTGAAACAGGTGTTATGCTTTTTGTGTTTAATCTTATTATGAATGATCCTGCATTATTTTCTGTTTTTGGTGTGGAGACTGTTTCCGTTTATGGAGGACTTATTTTCTTCGGAATGTTGTATGCACCTGTGAGTTTTCTAACATCTATTTTTACAACTGCCATGAGCCGAAAAAATGAATTTGAAGCTGATGCGTATTCTTTGGAGCATACTCAAAACAAGGAAGCATTAATCAGTATGCTGAAAGGATTAGCTGCCAATAACTTGTCGCATTTAACTCCACATCCCCTGATGGTATTTTTATCATACAGTCATCCGCCGGTGATGGATCGGATAGCAGCAGTCAATAATAGGTAAAATATATTTTATTAATTAATCATGGAAAACCCTGTAGTTATTTTATCGTTACCACTTATCTTTATTGTGGTAATGAGTTTAATAAAAATGGCCAAGAAAAAGAGATCTGATGGAAAACCATGGTTTAGAATTGAAAAGGTAGAAGAAAATGAATAAACATCTTTCAATGAGATCCGGAAACCCGGCTCTGCAATCATCCACATTTAGGAACCATTTGTCAGCCGTGACAGAAGGTACCATGACATTGAGCGGCACAGTTAATAAAACCGGAATTGGATTAATCTTAATTATTTTTAGTGCTGGTTATACGTGGGGAAATCCAGCTATGCATGGATTAGTAATTCCTGCTGTTATTGGTGGATTCATATTGGCTATGGTTACCATTTTTAAACCCCAGTATGGGCACATTACTGTTCCCATGTATGCTGTTGTGGAAGGCATTTTTCTCGGTGTGATATCCATGATCTTTGAACAAATGTATCCGGGAATTGTGATTCAGGCGATCTTTTTAACATTTGGCACTTTAGGTGCTTTATTGCTTGCTTATAAATCGGGTCTTATTGAAGCTACAGAAAATTTTAAACTGGGTGTTGTAGCTGCAACGGGTGGGATCGCTATTCTATATGTCATAAATATGATTATGGGTTTTTTTGGTTCCGGCATTGGCGTAATCCATAGTAATGGAATGATGGGGATTTTGTTCAGCGGATTTGTAGTGGTGATTGCTGCCTTAAATCTTGTATTAGATTTCGATTTTATTGAAGAAGGTGTTGAGATGGGTGCCCCAAAATACATGGAATGGTACGGCGCCTTTGGTCTGCTTGTAACTTTGATCTGGCTTTATTTAGAGATTCTTCGACTTTTGGCAAAACTGCAGAGCCGTCGATAGAATTAGGCTGGGAGACAAATAATATGAACGAAGCAGAATTAAAACAGAATATTACCTAGATCAACAAACTGCGAATAATGTAAGCTAATTTCATCAATGCACACATCTCTTTTCACAAATGATGCCATTGTTTTTGGTATTCTCATCAGCATCTTGGCATTTGTTTTTACCACATCCAAAAGTGAAAGTCCATTCTGGAAAAAATTCTATAAATTTATTCCTACACTCCTATTATGTTATTTCATTCCCTCCATTTTTAACTCTTTCGGTATTATCTCTGGGGAAGAATCTAATCTCTATTTTGTTGCATCCAGGTATTTACTCCCTACAAGTCTTGTTTTACTCACCATAAGCATTGATCTACCAGAAATTAAAAAACTGGGTCCCAAAGCCATCATCATGTTTTTAACAGCTACGGCAGGAATCATTTTAGGTGGTCCATTAGCAATCTTGATTGTTTCCACCTTTGCACCAGATGTTGTGGGCGGTGTCGGACCCGATGCTGTTTGGCGTGGACTCACTACCGTGGCTGGAAGTTGGATCGGCGGTGGCGCAAATCAGGCAGCTATGAAAGAAATTTTCAATGTAAGTGATACCCTTTTTTCATCTATGATCGCTGTGGATGTGATCGTCGCCAATATTTGGATGGCATTTTTATTGTATGGCGCTGGAATCAATGAAAGGATCGATGCCAAATTCCAAGCCGATAATTCTGCAATTACAGAATTGAAAGAAAAGATCGAAGCCTATCGTGCCCAGATACTTCGTATTCCCGATTTAACAGATACGCTCAAGGTCATGACAGTGGGATTTGGTGTTACTGCAATTGCACACCTAGGTGCAGATAATATTGCACCTTGGATTAGTGAGAGTGCGCCGTGGCTGGCAAAATTCAGTCTTACTTCAAAATTCTTCTGGCTCATAGTTTTGGCGACCACGTTTGCGTTAGGGCTCTCTTTTACAAAGGCAAGGGAATTGGAAGGTGTTGGCGCATCTCGTTATGGAAGTTTGTTCCTTTATATTCTTGTAGCTACGATTGGAATGAAAATGAATATCCTGGCTATTTTTGAAAATCCCGGTTTGTTTATTATTGGGTTAATCTGGATTGCCTTTCACGCTATTCTGCTTATCGTTGTGGCAAAACTCATCCGTGCACCATTTTTCTTTTTGGCTGTAGGGAGCCAGGCGAACATTGGTGGCGCCGCTTCGGCACCCATTGTTGCTTCAGCGTTTCATCCATCCTTGGCACCGGTGGGTGTTTTACTGGCGGTACTGGGCTATGCTATTGGCACCTATGGTGCATGGTTCTGCGGTATGTTAATGCAAGCAATTTCACCTTAATATTATGATAGAAAAACTTCAATGGACTTACTTTATAATTGTAATCTATTAGGCACTAGATTACATTAAACCTTGAACCATTAAGCTGATGTTACAAGAAATTAAACGGCGGTATAAAGCCATGAAAACCAGGCAGGCCAAGGATTGGTGGACACTCACATTTTGCGATCCAATGAGTTGGGCAATTTTATCTGTGGTGGGTGATTGGAAATGGATAACACCCTGGGGAATCACCGTATTATCTTTATTCATTCGAATCTGGGGTGCTGTATTTATAGCTCTTGGTGATGGCAATACTTCCTTATGGGGCGTTGTTTTAATTCAGTTTGGTGTGGTAATGGACCATATGGATGGTAATCTAGCAAGATATAGGAATATTACTAGCCTCACTGGAGCATTTATGGACCGAATATTTGATGGATTATCATTCCTTGCAATTATTTCCGGATTAGGATGGGTAGCAGTAAAACAAGGTTCTCCAACTTATCTGTTATTTTTAGCCCCTTTGACAGGTGCATTTTACCTTATAATCTGTTATATGTACTGGAGTTATGCTTATTATGAACTTAAAGAATTAGGTAAATCAAAAATTGTAAACCCTGGTGCAATTGTGACTGATCTTTCTGAAGTTCCAACATGGAAAATTATCCTTACTGGACAGCATAGAATCATGAATTTTCATCATATAGATTATTATTTTTGGGTAAGTGTAAGTGTGCTTGCAGGGAAGCCCGCATTGGGAGTATGGTTATTATTCACTATTTTGGGTATAAATATGCTTTTACGATTTAAGCTGCGATTAAAGGCTATATCAAAATTTGAGTAAGTTTTAATCTTAGATTATTATAGTTTTTGGGCGATAACCCGTATCACTACAGGGTCAGAATCCTTGTAAACTGCCAGACCTTGCTTTTCTAAAACATAATTAATGGTAAATCCAAAAGATTCCAGCTCTTTTAATAGATCTTTTTTTTCAAGAAATCTACGACGGTGGTCGGTTTTATAAATATTTTGTTCTATTTTTTCCCCTTCGCCAAAGATATTATCTTTAATAGAACGACTTTCAGAATAGAACAGCCCACCATTATTTAAATGTTCAAATATCCATTTGAAAGCTTGTTGAGCCTCATATTCATTCAAGGCATGTAGTACAAATCTGGCATAAACAATATCAAAAGGTTCTTTAGGTTGAATAGATATATTTCTTATATCATCTATAAAAAAATGGGGTGAATTTTTACCTGAATTTTGTAAAGTGTTTATAATGACTTCTGATTGATCAAAGGCTGAAACATCATGTCCTTTTCCAGAAAAATAAAAAGAATCTCGACCGTTTCCGCAACCTATTTCTAGGAGTTTACATGTTTTTTTTGGCAGAGTATTAATAATACTTTTTGCAAAACTTGTGGGCTTGCTTTTGGCGTGATGATCGGTGTAGTAGCCATCCCAATATTTCTTATCCAAATTAAAATTCCTATAAAATTATTAATTGTACTATTGTTTCACTCATTGAAAGTTGGGGAAATAATTGGACTTGTACTATTGGAAAACAATTCAATTTGATTATTATTCCAAAGAAAATATTATTTTTTCTTACAGTGGTCATTAGGGAGTTAAAATTTATCCATAATGCCGTAATATCGGATGATGTCAGAGTCATAATATTCAATAATTTTTTAAACTATTAATGAAAATAATTCTTAAACCTGAGATTAAGCATATTACAGAAAGCCTAGATCTTTTTCCTATAATCAGAAATGGATTTATTGCTTACTCTGAAGGAAAATCTGTTGTTCCTCCTGTAGGTGAACTTTCTTTTAAAAATCCCCCTGGAGATGTTCATATCAAATATGGGTATATCATTGGTGATAAATATTATGTCATTAAGATTGCATCAGGGTTTCATCAGAACGAAAAGTTGGGCATCTCTAATGGTTCTGGTCTCATGTTGCTATTTGACCAGAAAACAGGAAAAAATGTAGCATTACTCTCTGATGAAGCCTATCTCACGGATGTACGGACTGCGGTAGCTGGAGCGATTTGCGCTCAACAATTCGCAAATGAGATCCATTGTATTGGTGTGATTGGAACCGGCCTGCAGGCTAGAATGCAGGTTGAGTATTTAAAAAAGATTACGGCATGCAGAAAAGTAATGGTGTGGGGGAGAAAGACAGAAAAATCAGAGGAATATAGTTCTTACATGATGAATTTGGGATTTAAGGTAAGAATATGTGATTCACCAAAACATGTAACAGATACTTGTAATCTCATTATTACAACCACTGCCGCCACTGAACCCATATTATTTGCTGATGATATTCTGCCAGGAACTCATATAACTGCAATGGGATCAGACACACCGGCAAAACAGGAGTTGGACCCAAACATTATGGAAAAGGCAGATTGTGTGGTAGCTGACAGTATTCCTCAATGTATAGAGAGGGGAGAGATATCTCACGCATTAAAAGATGGAAAATTGACCAAAAATAATATTGTTGAATTAGGACACGTATTGTCCGGCCAACATCCAGGGCGAACTGCACAAGACCAAATAACAGTGGCCGATCTTACGGGTGTGGCAGTTCAGGATATCCAAATAGCCACGGCGGTTTATGAATCTTTTATGGAGAATGAATCATGAAATTTGAATTATTTGAATTAGAGAGAAACCAATCTCTTTTTGAAAACGAAGTGGATTATAATTTATCCGAAAGTGGTGTTCACCCGCTGAAAATGAGTGAAATCCTGACTGATGATGAACAAAAGGAGTTATTAAATAAAAATTTGTACTATGGATATACCAATGGTACCCCGGAGTTAAGACAAAGGGTTGCAGATATGTATGGTGATACATTTTCAATTGAAAATGTTTTGATTACCTCTGGTTCTGCTGAAGCCAACTTTCTTTCTGTTATGACCCAACTTGAATCGGGTGATGAGATTATTTATATGGTTCCCAATTATCTCCAGATCTACCACTTGGCCCGTAGTTTTGGAATTATTGTAAAAAGTTTGCCTTTACATCAGGAACTTGGCTGGCAGTGGGATCTTGATGAACTTAAATCCATAGTCACATCCAAAACAAAAATGATTGTCATCTGTAATCCCAATAATCCAACAGGAGCTTTAATGAATCCTGAGGTAATGGATGGAGTCATTGAAGTTGCGCGTGAAACGGATTGTTGGGTTCTTTCCGATGAAGTATATCGTGGTGCAGAATTGGATGGGGTAGAATGCAGATCTTTTGCAGGGGCAACAGACAAAACAATAGTCAATGCTGGTCTGTCAAAAGCCTATAGTTTACCAGGGCTTAGACTTGGGTGGACTGTAGGATCTGAAGCGTATATTAATCGCGCTTGGTCTTTTCATGATTTTACTGTCATTAATGTGGCATATTTGAGTGATTGGGTGGCCTCCAAAATTCTGGAATATGGTCGTAGAAGAAAGATATTAGACAGAACCAAAGACCATTTAAATCATAATCTTAATATGCTGTGTGACTGGGCTGAACACGTTCCAGCTTTAACAATTACTCGCCCAAAAGCTGCAGCGATCACCTTTGCTAAATTAAATATTCCCATGAGTTCGGAAGAATTTGTTTTCAACTTGAGAGATAATTTTAGTGTTTTATTAACAGCAGGGAAATGGCATGGAATGGAAGGATTTGTGAGGTTTGGTTATGGGACACCTGAAGAATATGTCAGAAGTGGGCTTGATCGAGTATCGGACTTTATAAGAGGAATTGATTAAATATTCAATCAGTTTCGTATCGAAAAAACAATTCCTGTTTCGTAGATTCCTCCCCCACTTTTTTAACTAATTAAAAGAAATCGAAATGTCTCTAATTAACCCTTATATTTTTCGTGAATATGATATTCGCGGTAAAGTAATAGAAGATTTTCCCGAACACGTTGTTGTTAAACTAGGTAAAGCCTTTGGCACCTTTGTGAAACGAGCTGGTGGTCAGGAAATTGCCTTGAGTGGCGATATTCGCCTTACTACACCTGATCTTATGACATATTTTAAAACGGGTGTGCTTTCCACTGGAATCGATATTATCAATCTCGGTATTATCCCAACACCAGTGAATTATTATTCCATGTATTATTTAGATGTATCGGGCGCTGTACAGATCACGGGGAGTCACAATCCCCCAGAATTCAACGGTTTCAAATTCTCATTGGATAAAAAAGCTTTTTTTGGTGATGATATCCAATCCTTGTATCAACTCATGGATAAAATGGATTTTGAAATAGGGGAAGGGACGGAAGCGCGGTATAAGATTCTGCCTAAGTATAAAGAAATGATCCTGGAGAAAATAAACATCGAACGACCTATGAAAGTGGTTATGGATTGTGGGAATGCTGCAGGTGGAATTAATGGACCGGATGTGTTCAATGCTCTTGGGATTGAATTGAAAGAATTATTTTCTGAACCAGACGGGACATTCCCGAACCATCATCCTGATCCAACTGTTGAAGAGAATCTCCAGGATTTAATCGCAGAAATGAAAACTGGTCAATACGATGTTGGACTGGCTTTCGATGGTGATGCAGATCGAGTTGGCGTGGTAGATGAGACAGGTGATATCATTTGGGCAGACCAACTTATGGCAATCTTTTTGCCGGAAATAATTGAAAACGGGGAAGATATTCTTTTTGATGTAAAATGCTCCCAGGCTCTGGAAGATATGATCATCCGGTATGGCGGGAATCCAATTATGTGGAAGACCGGTCATTCTCTCATTAAGCAGAAAATGGGAGAGTTAGATTGTAAATTTGGTGGTGAAATGAGTGGCCATATATTTTTTGCAGATGATTATTTTGGATATGATGATGCCCTTTATGTGAGTGCTCGATTGGTACAACTCTTATCTCGAACAGATAAAAAACTTTCTGATTTGAAAGCAGAAATCCCCATTTATTATTCCACACCAGAAATGCGAATGGAGGCTGAGAATGATAAGGAAAAGTTCAGGATCGCAAAACAGGCTATCGCATATTTTTCAAAAAATTATAATTGTAGTACTGTGGATGGTGTTCGCATCAAATTTGGCGATGGTTGGGGACTAGTTCGTTCGTCGAATACGCAGCCTGTTATCGTCTGTCGTTTCGAAGCTAATTCTCCCGAACGTAAGGATGAGATTATGAATCTGGTCTTAGGAAAACTCAAGGAATTCGGCAATTTGGAGTTGGGCGGACATTAAATGTCAACATTTAATGAATTGATTATCTTTATTAGGAAGGAGGTGAACCGTGACCTAAAACGTCTTCCGATCCCGAAAAGGCCTGTTTACCTTTATGAGCCAATCCGTTTTGCGCTTAGTGGAAATGGAAAAAGGTTCCGGCCAATTCTTGTACATCTTGCAGGACGTGCTAACAATGCAGATCCGGAATCGTTAATGAAAATTGCCCTAGCTATTGAATTGCTTCATAATTTTACTTTAGTTCACGATGATATTATGGATAATGATAATATGCGCCATGGACAAGCGGCGGTTCATTCTAAATGGGATGAATCAACAGCAATACTTGCTGGTGATGGAATTAATGCAATTGCACAAATATTATTAAGTGGAATTCCAGATCGATCTAATGCAATTTGTCGTTTCTTTAATCAGGCAACCCTGGAAGTATGTGAGGGACAAGCCTTAGACAAAGAGTTTGAGAATGATTTGTCTATTACTGAAGATCAATATTTAGAAATGATCGAGAAAAAAACAGGATCGTTGCTAGGGGCCTGTTCAGCGTTGTCCGCTACACTTGTTGGCGCTGATCAGGAAGTGATTAATCATTTTGATCAATTTGGTCGTGCTTTGGGAAATGGTTTTCAGATCCATGATGACCTTCTCGAAATTTATGGAAACCCGAATGAAATGGGAAAAAGCCTAGGTAGCGATATTGCGGAAGGAAAGCAAACTATGATGGTAATAAAAGCACGAAACTTATTTGGAAAAGAATGGGGTGAGATAATCGGTGATCCGAACAGAATCGATTTCATGGATAAGATACGGTCCTTTTTCACTGAAAACGGGATAGAAAATGAAACTAAAGGTCTTGCCCAAACTTATTTTGACCTAGCTCGGAATTCCCTTGAAAAGATCGATGGAATCAACTGCAGCGAACTTTTTGATTTTGTTAATTTAGTAGAAACTAGGAGCTATTAATGTCTGATAGATATGACCCTGAAAATATGTTTGGATCCATTTGGGATTTTCCGGACAATCTTGCCGATGCTATGAATTTGGGGAATGAAATTTCAATGAAACATTCCTATACTAATATCCGGAATGTTGTTGTTGCAGGAATGGGGGGATCTGCCATTGGTGGTGATGTTGTGTCTGTTTTGGAAAAAGATAATTTGAATGTACCTTTTGTTGTTTGTCGAGGATATTCACTCCCAAATTGGGTGAATCAAAATACATTGGTTGTTTGTTCATCCTATTCCGGAAACACAGAAGAAACACTTTCAGCATTAGATGATGCGGTAATAAAAAATGCACAGATTTGTGGTATAACCACAGGCGGAAGAATCGCCAACAAACTAAAAGAATTGGATAAAGATGTAGTATTGATTCCACCTGGACTTCAGCCACGTGCTGCCCTTGCTTTCTCGTTTGTTCCTATGGCAAAATGCTTGGAAGAAGCGGGTGTTTTAACTTTGAGTTTCGACAATTGGATAGACAGTTCAATTGGCGCCATCAATCGTGCTCGGGAAATCTACAGTCTGGGAAATGAAAAAAATCCAGTCTATGAATTGGCTCAACAGGTATATGATAAAATTCCAGTAATTTATGCAGACAATTCAACTTTGGGAGTGGCTGCTCTTCGGTTGAAGGGACAAATTTGTGAAAATGGTAAAATGCTCGCTTATCATAATGAACTTCCTGAATTCAATCATAATGAAATCGTGGGATGGGAAAATAATCCTGACATTTTTGAAAAATTATTTGTCCTTTGGCTTACGGATGCCGACGATAATGCCAGAGTAAAATATCGCGAGAAAATTACCCAGGATATTCTGAATGAAGTGGGGGTGGACCAGTATGTTTTAGAAATGACAGGAAATTCATTTCAAGAACGATTTCTTCATATGATTTACTATGGAGATTGGTTAAGTTATTGGTGTGCAATTCTCCATGGGACTGATCCAAGTCCTGTGAAGAAAATTTCAAGACTTAAGGAAGAATTATCGAAAAGACCATGATTCCTGTAAAAGTACTTAAGATTTCATACCATCCGGAAAGCAGAAGTTATGCTGTGATTTTGAAGGAAATTTCTGGTGAAATTTGCCTCCCTGTTATTGTAGGCTCATATGAAGCCCAATCCATAGCCCTCGCAATTGAAGTGGTTGAGACGCCTCGTCCCTTGACTCATGATTTAATCTGTGATGTTATTACCGGTATAGATGGATTATTGAAAACAGTCAGAGTAAGCCATTTGACGGATGGTGTTTTTTATGCGCAAATGGAATTGGAATCAGATATTATTGGGAATCGAATAATTGACGCACGTCCCAGTGATGCTATCGCAGTTGCACTTCGAATGAAGGCACCGATTTTAGTTGCACCCCGCGTATTGAAGGATGCAGGAGTAAAAGAAGACATGTTGAAAGACACCAAAAAACCTAGAAAAAAACCAGAATATTCTTTAGAAGCTTTGAAAGAAAAATTGAAAGAGGCAGTAGAAGAAGAAGAATATGAATTTGCAGCAAAACTGCGAGATAAGATCAGTAGCCTAGAACCTTAAATAGGAGCACCCATCTCCTCTAAAGCCATTTGAGCCGCAATTTGTTCTGCGGTTTTTTTGTTTGTACCCAATCCGGAAGCAAAGACCTTGGATCCAATTTTAACTTGGATCTCAAATGTTTTGTAATGATCCGGTCCTGTAATATCCTTGATGAGAAATACAGGATTATCAATTTCCTTGGAGTGGCAATACTCAATGAGTTTCCCTTTATAATTGGTTGATTTCCATGCTTCCTCCTTATGCGCCCAAATTGTATCTAAGATAAGTCGTCGGCAGGGTTCAATTCCACCATCTAAATACATTGCTCCAATTAATGATTCAAAAATATTTGCCATTTGTTTTTCAGCAATCTTTTCAATTTCCAAATCCACGCTGGATTCAATCTTTAGATGATCCATTAGATCCAATAATTGACCAATTTGTGCTAAAAAAGGTTTTTGAACTAAGGACGCACGGCGTTGGGTAAGTAAACCTTCATCACCTTCCGGAAATTCTCGCATAAGTTCCCGACTTACAATTATATCTATAACGGCATCGCCAAGAAATTCCAATCGTTCGTAATTACTCCTTGGGCTCGTATCAAGTGATTTGTGAGTAAAGGCTTGGTTAAGATAATCCTTATTATAAAAAATATAGTTTATTTTTTTTTCAACGGGGTAGACAGAACTGCTTCTATCGAGAAAAAATTGTTTAAGTTTTACAAATAAATTCAATCGTATTTCCGAACACAGATCACCGCATTATGTCCACCAAAACCAAAGGTATTGGATAGGACAGCATTTACCGTATGGGCTTGTGCTTTATTGGGTACATAGTCTAATGTGCAGTCTGGGTCAGGTGTATCGTAATTTATCGTTGGAGGTAAGAGTTGATCTTGGATTGTTTTTACGGCAGCAACAGCTTCAATCCCGCCAGCAGCTCCTAAAAGGTGCCCGGTCATAGATTTTGTGGAACTTACCTTGAGTTTATTACAGTGATCACCAAAAAGGGTTGAAATTGCAGCAGATTCATTCCGATCATTAAATGGAGTAGATGTGCCATGAGCATTGATGTAATCAATGTCTGTGATCTGTAATCCAGCATCTATGATTGCTCGTTCCATTGCTTTTAGAGCACCAGTACCGCCCATGGCTGGTTGAGTTACATGAAAAGCATCATCAGTTGAGCCGTACCCCGCTAGTTCAGCTAGAATTGTTGCTCCTCTGTTTTTTGCATGACTTTCAGTCTCGATAACCAAAATCCCAGCACCTTCACCCAATACAAATCCATTACGGTCTTTCTCGAAAGGTCGGCTGGCTTTAGTAGGTTCATCACATGATTGTGATAATGCGCGCATATTAGCAAACCCTGCAATAGTCAATGGGGTCACACTGGCTTCAGTACCTCCACAGATCATCATATCAGCATCTCCCGCAATAATCAGTCTCATAGCCATTCCAATTGCATCGGTCGCAGAGGCACATGCAGAGGTGACTGTTTGATTTGGTCCTCTGAATCCCCACCGAATGGACAAATGTCCACCAGCAATATTAGCAATCATCTTAGGAACAAAATGGGGAGATACTCGACGTGCGCTTTTATTTTCTATAACTGAATGTTGTTCTTCTAGCGTTTGGATTCCACCCACACCGGTACCAATTGTAACACCAACACGATCCATATCTAATTTCTCTGGATCAATCTTAGCCATTTTTACAGCTTCGTCAGTAGCTACTAATGCATAAATAGAAAATGGATCAAGTTTTCGAATTTCTTTTGGATCTAAAACCATCTCCGGTTGGAAATCCGATAACTCTCCTGCGATACTAACTCGATGTTCAGATGAATCAAAATATGTGATGCGACTAATACCGCTTTTCCCTGCAGTACAGGCTGCCCAATATTCATCAACGTTATTTCCATTGGGTGCGAGAACACCCAAACCTGTAATAACTATTTTTTCTCGGGTCATTTGGTTAATTCCGTTTATTTGACTTTCTCTACATAATCAACCGCTGCCCCAACAGTCGTGATATTTTCTGCATCTTCATCTGGAATTTCTATACCGAACTCTTCTTCCAGTTCCATAATCAATTCTACGGTATCGAGTGAATCAGCACCGAGGTCATCTACGAAATGAGCCTCCAATTTGATTGCGTCTTCTTCAACACCGAGTTTATCGATGATGACTTCTTTTACTTTGTTAAATGTGGACATATTGTCTCCTTGGTTAATTGATGATACGGCCACCATCAACAGTGATAGTTTGACCAGTAATGTAACTTGCCTCGTCGGATGCCAGGAAAAGTGCTGCATGGGCGATATCTTCCGGTGATCCGATCCGGTTAGCAGGAATCCTGCTTAAAAATTCTTCTTTCACTTCATCAGACAATTCGTCTGTCATATCAGTTCCAATCCAGCCGGGGGCAATACAATTCACAGTAATTCCACGTGTTGCAACTTCTTTGGCAACGGATTTAGACATACCGATTAGTCCTGCCTTGGATGCGGCATAATTGGCCTGTCCGGGATTCCCGGTTATTCCAACAATAGATGCGATATTGATTATACGACCATGCCGATTTTTCATCATGGGTCGGATAGCAGCCTTCATACCATGAAAGGCACCTTTCAAATTAATATTTAATACAGTATCCCATTGATCTTCCTTCATTCTCATTAAAAGATTATCCTGCGTAACACCGGCATTATTTACTAAAATATCCAATTTACCTTGCTCTTTTGCAATTTCTGAAATTAAAGAAGAGAATGCTTCACCATCACCGATATCACAGGATTGAAATGAAGCTGATCCGCCGGTTGCATTAATTTCGTCCGAAAGTGATTTGATAGCATCTTCGGTACGAGCCACACATACAACATGCGCATCAGCATTTGCAAAAACTTCAGCAATTACTTTTCCAATTCCTCGAGATGCTCCTGTAATAATGGCAACTTTATTCGCTAAACTAAACATTGAAATGTTCTACTTGTTCTAAAGATTCTACACCTTGTGTAGCTATTTTGCGATCTATACGCTTATTGAGTCCTTGAAGAATTTTTCCGGGTCCCACTTCAGTGAAAGACTGAATTCCAAAATCTTTCATAGAAAGAATAGATTTTGACCAGAGAACAGGGTTTTCTAACTGTCTAATGAGTGAATCTTTAATTTCGTGTCCTTTTGTTATCGGTTCGGCATCAACATTTGTAATAATAGGAAAAAGTGAGTCCGAAATTTCGAAAGAATCAAGTGAATCGGCAAGTGCTTCTCTTGCAGGTGCCATGAGCGGAGAGTGGAAGGCCCCACTTACGTTTAATTGGACTGTCATCCTTGCCCCTGATACCTTTGCGGAATCCATTACAGATTTCACTGCTTCTGGGGAACCGGAGATTACCACTTGTCCTGGTGAATTATAATTTGCAGCCACTACAACACCATTTCCAGAATAATCAGAACATAGTTCAGATACTGTTTTATCTTCTAAACCAATGATAGCTGCCATGGCCCCTTCTTGAGCAGCTCCAGCCTTTGCCATATTTTCGGCACGGATTTTCACGAGAGATAAGCCTGTTTCAAAATCAAAAGCATTGGCTACAGATAATGAAGAATATTCCCCCAAACTATGTCCGGCAACAGCATTTGGAGAAAAGCCTTTTGCTTTTAATAATTCGCCTAGTATAACTGAAACAATATAAATAGCAGGTTGAGTATATTGTGTCTGTTTCAATTTTTCTTTTGGTCCGTATAAAATAATGGATTGAATATCACATTCCATGACGTCATTGGCGCACTCAAAATAGTGTTTCCCTAAATCAGTATGATCAAAAATATCTTTTCCCATCCCAACATATTGGGATGCTTGTCCAGGGAATAGCCAGGCAGATTTCATTCAAGGTCCTTCCCATTTTAATAGCATACTACCCCAAGTAAACCCTGCCCCAAATGCGGCTAGAAGAATGGTATCACCATCTTTAATTCGCCCAGTTTCAATAGCTTCGTTCATAGCAATAGGAATGGTTCCAGCTGTTGTATTTCCAAAGCGATCAATATTGATCAATACTTTATTATCGGAAATATTGCATCGTTTTGCTGCTGCATCAATGATTCGTTTATTGGCCTGGTGTGGAATAAATACGGAAATATTATCACCTGTTAAATTATTTTGAGCCATAATTTTTTCAGATACATCAGCCATACCCTTTACAGCAAATTTGAACACCTTTTTCCCATCCTGCATTATATAATGTTGTTTTGCATTTACAGATTCAATGGTTGCGGGCATCCGGCTTCCCCCACCAGGTACATGAAGTAAACCACCACCAGCACCATCCATATGAAGAATCGAATCTAAAATACCGGCACCGGTTTCGGTGGGTTCCAGGATAGCGCCACCAGCACCATCACCAAAAAGCACACAGGTGTCTCGATCTGTAAAATCTAGGATTGAAGACATAGTATCTACTCCAATTACCATCACCTTATTATATTTACCGCAAGAAATGAATTTGCTCCCGGTTTCTAGGCCATAAAGATATCCGGTACAAGCACCACTCAAGTCAAATCCCCAGGCGTTTGATGCACCAATATTATTTTGAACCAATGCAGCTGTGGATGGGGCAAAGTGATCCGGTGTAACAGTTGCCACAATAATTATATCTATTTCTTCTGCGCTAATCCCGCGTTTTTTCAATAATTGTTCTGCGACTCGAGTAGATAGGTCAGATGACGCTTCATTCTCGGCGGCAATATGGCGCTGAGAAATTCCAGTCCTTGTTCGGATCCATTCATCAGATGTTTCAACCAATTTTTCCAATTCAAAATTTGTCATAACCCTTTCAGGTACATAATGTGCTGTCGATGTGATCTTAGCGTTCAACTTAATGTCCAAAATGTATAGCTAGACTTTTTTTTGTGTCTTCAATCAAATTATTTAGGATACATTTTTGTCCAAGAAAAATCGAATTCATAATAGATCGTGGGCCGGAACTCCCGTGGCATACGATTGATATTCCATTAACGCCTAAAAGGGGTGTACCCCCATGTTCTTCATAATCATATTTGGCTTTTAGATCATCAAAAATGGGCTTCATCAATTCTGCACCAATCTTATAAGATAATTTTTCATTGACCTTATCCTTGATTTCATCCGAAAAAAATGTGATCCAAGATTCTGCGAATTTTAATAATGTATTTCCAACAAATCCGTCACAGATCAATACATCAGCTTCGGATGTGAGCAAATGACGGCCTTCAATATTTCCAACAAAATTAGGTATTTCGGATAATAATTTGTGCGTTTCTACATAAAGATCAGATCCTTTATTTGGTTCTTCTCCAATATTAATTAATCCAATTTTTGGTGCTGCAAAGCCCTCAACATGATCGTAATAATGGGAGGCCATCAAGGCAAATTGAACTAAATGTTCTGGTTTTGCATCTGGATTTGCACCCACATCACATAAAACTTTACCACGTTTTTCGGTTGGGAAATAAGCTGCTAGAGCTGGCCGTCTTACACCTGGAATTCTTCCTAACGATAATAGGGTTGTTGATAATATTGCACCAGTATGGCCTGCACTAATAAAACCATCAGCTTGACCATTTTTTACCATTTGAATTCCACGAACTAAAGATGAATTTGGTTTCATTTTCAATACTTTAGAACCCTTATCATCCATGTTGACCACTTCATCAGTGTGGACAATCTCAATCGTTTCCACCTCACGACCTGCCATTTCGGTTCGAATTGCAGTTTCGTCTCCCAAAAGGATTAGACTTGGGGGTTTGGATGATTTATCAATAGCATCCAATGCACCTTGCACGACCGCGTGGGGTGCGAAATCCCCTCCCATGGCATCAAGGGCAAATTTCATTTATATAGGGAATTAATTAGGAAGCAGAAACAACCGGACGACCACGATAGTATCCACAATTTGGACATGCTCTATGCGGCATTTTTGTTTGACTGCATTGTGGACAACCTGTTGTAGCAATAGCGCTTGACTTATAATGGGTCCGACGTTTTCTCGAACGTGCTTTTGATTGACGTTTCTTTGGCAGTGCCATGAAATCTCCTCAAATCTAATCTGGTTAAAAATTGTTTAAAACATCCCAAGGACTGTCGTGACTATCGAGTTTACAATCACAAGAACTTTGGTTCAAATTTATTCCGCAATTAGGGCAAAGACCTTTACAATTATCATTACAATTAGGGTTCATTGGCTCTGCTAAATAAATAATATCTGAAATCGTATCATTCATATTAATATGATCTATGTTTTTTGGAAAATGAACCATATCCTGATAATCATCTCCAGTAAGTATTTCTTTCGATGAGAGCCATAATTTGATTGGAAGTGCAAGTTCCTTTGAATTGTAGCATAAGCAACGTACACATTGATAGTTGGTAATCGTTTTTATAACTCCGGATAATTGAAACCCAAATTGGACGATTTTGGCAGATAATTCACAAGTTATTTGATCATCATGAAAAATCGTTCCACGGTCAGGCAATTCCCTAGCGGACATGTCAAAAAGCTTTTTATTAAACTCGGATTTTAATTCCGATCGTAATAGCTTCATTTACAGCCAGCAAAATTACCTTTTTCTTGGAATTTATCCAAGGTTGAAAGGTGAATATGGTTTAAGACTATTTGGAAAGAAACCCAGGCATTTTATTCTTCAGGATCACTATCATCACCGGAATTGATATCATCCGATGGACTTTCATCTTCAGCGTTATCATCTTCTAACCCGCCTTCAGAATTATCACTTTCCACTTCGTTGTCCTCGTCATCGAAATTATATTCATCATCCATATCTTCTTCCAATTCATCTTCATCTTTTCTTTGAAGGAGGTCATCATCATCTGATTTTTTCTTAAAAATAATAAACATCAATGTTTCACCAACGGAAATAATTGATAATCCATAGGATAAAATTGAGAGTCCAACTAGAAAAATAGAGATAGCAAGAAGAACGCCTGCCACCGTTTCCGAACCGGAAAGAGGCCCGCTGGTTGCAGGAACGCTGCAGGATAAAAAGGACAGACAACCTTGAAAACAAATGTTAAAGCATCCCGTCAAACATCCAATACATTCTGCAAAAAAGGAGCAGAGCCAGCCAGGGCAAACCAAAGATGTGGCGTAGTTCACCATACCTGAAAGTTTTGCACCCATAAACCAATTACATCCAAAAACGTAATTAATGAGGTCGAATCCTGCTTTCCAGGCCCAGCTAAATAAATAAACACTGATTTGTAACAAGGGGATAAGGACAATATGATAAGCGATAACTCGCCAGGGTTGAGACCAGGTAATTGAATAGGATTGAAAAACCGTACCCATGGTATCTTCTTCATAAGTACCAACGATAGCTGGCGTGTAATGAAGCGAAACTAAAAGGACAAATGCAGTATAGATTGTAAATACTGATCCAAAGAAATAGAAGATGTAGGGAAATGCAAATATGAATTCACCCAAGTAAGGGATTTTACCCATGAAAGCAAATATGCCTGCAAAGACCATAAAAAATACTATAATCAAAACAATTGATATGGGAGCAAAAACTACTGGGTGCCAGTGTTTACAAACATATTTCCACGCATCACCTGCAGAAAAGAAATCATTTCCTTTCAATTGTTTTAACGTGACGCGAGTCACCGCAGTGCATGCTAAATAAATAGCAAGAATCCAAGCTTCTATACCGATAAAATAAGTTATCCAGGCAATCCATCCTGCTTCATTGCCAAAAAGGCAAGGGTAAAGCCCGTATTGGTTGATGGCATCAGAAAAAGAAACACCAGCCATGGCTAAGGAAAGGTAAGAAAAGACCCAATACAGGATAAATCCACCCAAATTACCTACCATAAAAATCCAGATCTTCTTTCCGCTTAAAGCAAGGCGTGGTGCACGAAAAATATCTCTTACGTCAAAATAAAGGTCCATGGGGCCCATAGTATTATCTCCTATTTAATTATTATTCTTTTCTTACAAAATCAACCCAAGTAGCCATACCCAATTCTTCGGAGAGAACATCGGCTGCCGCCTTGGCTGAATTATAGTTATCATAACTTCCAACACGCACACGATACCAGATTTTATCCGTGTCAAACAAAGCTTTCTGTATATAAGCGTCATAACCTTTGCTGATCATTTTTTGCGAAAATAACTGTGCATCACTCAGCATCCGTTTTGATGTAATCTGGATGGTGAACTGATCTGTCTTTGCAGCAATGGATGCGCCTTTTTTAGGTTGGATGGCTTTTGCTTGTACACCTGCAGAAGAAATGTTTTTTGTTACGGGTATATTATTATCATCATCTTCATCAGATACTTCATTTTCCTGATCATCGCTATCTGCATCATCTTCGACTTCATCATCGTAATCACTATCATCGTTTTCTTCATCTTCATCCTCAATGACTACATCTGATTCTTTTTCCAGATCTTCATTCAACCATTCTTCGTTTACTTCATCTTTGGATTCTTCATCTTCAACTTTTTCTTCCTGGTTTTTAGGATCAATGATTGAAAAAGAAAATGTTTGATTGGCAATATCATCTCCATATTGAGATACAACCACTTCCACGGAATAGTCGCCGGGATAGTCTGGAATGAAAGACATTATTTGGCCATCATCAGATGCAGATAAATCGGTAGAATTCATGAGAGAGCCATCAGGTTGATTCGCCAATGTCCAATTGTAATCCACATCTTTTCCTTCTTCAGGATTATCTGCTGTGATTGAAATAGATTCGCCCACATAACCCTCGATACCGCCCCCGCTACAAGCGAAAAACGATACCAGAATAGTTAAAAATAGGGTTTTTCTCATAAGAAGGAAATCATTTATTGCTTATAAGTTCACTCTCTGTAAAGAAAAAGGCAATTTCTTTTTCAGCATTTTCATCGCTATCTGAACCATGTACAGCATTTTCTCCCAAACTAGTAGCAAAATCCTTCCGAATTGTTCCTTCAGCAGCTTCTTCTGGGTTGGTTGCGCCAATTGTTTCACGCCAAGCAGCCACAGCATTTTCTTTTTCTAATGCTAATACCATACAAGCACCAGACGACATGAATGTTGTGAGCTCACCGTAAAAAGGGCGCTCTCTATGAACTGCATAAAACCCTTCTGCTTGTGCTAATGTCATTTTTAATAATTTAGCAGAAAGTATCGTAAAACCTGTCTGTAAAATACGGTCATATATCTTTCCAGTATATCTATTATTTACTGCATCTGGCTTGATAATTGCAAATGTTTTGTTTGTCATTATTTATTTTTCCTAATGTTTATTTTTCCATTGCGGCTTTCATAAGATTACCGATATCTGCTACAGATTCAGCAACCGCAATCCCGCATTCGCCTAGAATTCTCATTTTTGCTTCGGCAGTATCATCGCCACCGGAAACGATCGCTCCAGCATGTCCCATCCGTCGACCGGGAGGTGCCGTCTGTCCAGCAATGAATCCAACCATAGGTTTAGATACATTATCTTTTGCCCAACGCGCTGCTTCAATTTCCATTTGGCCGCCAATTTCTCCGATGACAACAATTCCTTTTGTATCTGGATCTGCTTCAAATAATTCGATACAATCTTTCATTGTGGTGCCGATGATTGGATCGCCACCGATTCCTATTGCGGTCGTTTGTCCCAGGCCAACATTCACCAACTGGGCAATAGCTTCATAAGTGAGTGTACCAGATTTTGAGATCACGCCAATATTCCCTTTTTTGCAAATGAAACCTGGCATAATTCCCAGTTTACATTCGTCAACAGTGATTATTCCCGGGCAATTTGGGCCAATCAGGCGAGTACCATTTTGGTCCACGACTTTCTTCACTTTCACCATATCATGAACTGGAACACCTTCTGTGATACAGACAACAACTTTAATACCAGCATAACTTGCTTCAATTACAGCTTCAGCGGCAAAGGGTGGAGGAACAAAAATAATAGACGTATCCGCACCGGTTTGTTCTACCGCTTCTTCAACTGAATTGAAAACGGGAACACGATTGTCCAAGGTTTGTTGTCCACCTTTCCCTGGTGTAACACCTGCAACAACTTGGGTTCCATATTCCAGCATTTGTCCTGCATGGAATTGACCTTCTGATCCGGTAATCCCCTGGACAATTATTTTTGAATCTTTATTGACTAAAATTGACATTTCAAATCTCCTAATTGCCTAAGGCTGCATTAACAACTTTTTCAGCAGCATCTTTCATGCCTATTGCAGGAATAATATCTACACCGGACTTAGCTAAAATATCTTGTGCTTCTCTGGAATTGGTTCCTTCCAAGCGTACCACAACCGGTACTTTCAATCCCAATTCTTTCACTGCTTGAACCACACCATTGGCCACGCGATCGCAGCGAACAATACCACCAAAAATATTGATCAAAACTGCTTTTACATTCTCATCCGATAAAATAATACGAAAGCCGTTTTTAACTGTTTCTGCAGAAGCGGAACCGCCCACATCTAAAAAGTTTGCCGGTTCTCCGCCAGCCAGTTTAATAATGTCCATGGTTGCCATGGCTAGCCCGGCACCATTTACCATACAGCCCACATTGCCATCCAGTTTTATATAATTCAGACTGAATTTTCTTGCTTCAACTTCCATGGGATCTTCTTCATCAAAATCACGCATGTCTGAAATATCCTTGTGACGAAAAAGGGCATTGTCATCCAGATTCACTTTGGCATCTAAAACAACGATACGTCCATCAGTAGTGAGAATAAGCGGATTTACTTCCACAATAGTTGCATCGATACTTTGATAGGCGTGATACATTTGCATAAATATTTTCATGGCTGCTTTAAATGCATCCCCAGATAAATTGAGTCCATAAGCTAGTTTTCTAGCTTGAAATGATTTCATTCCCAAGAGCGGATCAATCCAGACCTTTACAATTTTTTCCGGAGTTTCGGCGGCGACTTTTTCAATCTCAACGCCACCTTCAGATGATATCATGAATACATCCATGCTTTTACCGCGATCCAAAGTAATAGCTGCATAATATTCTTCTGCGATGTCAAAGGCTTCAGTCACGTAAACTTTACGGACAAGTTGACCTTTTTCACCGGTTTGATGTGTGACTAGGTTCATGCCCAAGATATTTTTAGCATTTTGGATAGCTATATCAAAATTGGGTGAATATTTCACACCGCCGCCTTTTCCGCGTCCGCCTGCGTGAATTTGGGCCTTTACAACCACATCTTCAGTATTAAAATCTTTTTGTACTCTTCTAATGGTGGGTTCTGTCTCTTCAATATTTTCAAAGACGTAACCATCTTGAACAGGCATTCCAAAATTGGCAAAGATCTTTTTAGCTTGATATTCATGAATTTTCATGCTTCATTCCTTATTTCTGTCCCAGCATTGCCTTCCAAAGCATCCTTGATGCAGGGGATAGATGTTATAACTACTTTTTTACCGTGATATTTCAAAAAATGTAAAGCCGCTTTTATTTTCGGCCCGATGCTCCCTTGTTGAAATTCACCTTTGTTGTATAATTTTTCCACATCAGATGTGGTTATGATTCGAAGTATTTCCTGATTTTCAGTTCCAAAACTTAGGTAAACATTATCCACATCGGTAATGATCCACAATTCTTCTGCATGGAGAATTCGCCCAAGTTTTGCCGCTGCATAATCTTTATCAATTACCGCATCAAGCCCTTCAAGGTGTCCTGTGGGATCATTAAATACAGGGATTCCACCGCCACCGGAAGCGATCACAATGGTTCCCCGGTCCACTAGCGCCTTTATTGATTTACCGTGCATAATGTATTCCGGCATAGGTGATGGTACCACGCGGCGCCATTGTCCCGGTTCTTGTTCTTTAATGCTCCAGCCGAATATTTTTGCCAGTGATTTAGCTTCATTTTCGGGATATCGGGCGCCCACATATTTACTTGGATCTTTGATGGATGGATCATTCTTGTCGACGATTACCTGGGTGACCATCGTCACAACTTCCCGATCCACCTTCATATCCCGTAATTTGTTTTGCAAAGATTGTTGGATCATATAGCCGATGGAACCTTGTGTTCCGGCAACGCAGACACCTAAAGGAAGGGGAGGCACTTTATCATGAGTGAGATCCATACGTAATAATTCGTTTCCCACTTGCGGGCCATTTCCATGATTGATGCAAAGATTATAACCTCGTTCAATGAAATTCCCGATACCGTCCAATGTTTCCCGAGTGTGGGCAAATTGTTGGGTGATTGTTCCGGCTTCACCTTTGGGTGAAAGAGAATTTCCGCCCATTGCAATCATAGCTGTTCGAGAAATCAATTAATCCTCTTGTAAAAATGGATACCGATAATCTTTTGGTGTATCAAAGGTCTCTTTTACCGTTCTAAGTGAAAGCCACCGTAAAAGGTTTAATTCGGATCCTGCTTTATCATTGGTCCCTGAAGCACGGCTACCACCAAAAGGTTGTTGACCTACAACTGCTCCAGTAGGTTTATCATTTATATAAAAATTTCCGGCAGAATGGGCCAAGCGATCCTTAGCTTCATCTAAGGCTTCCTTATCTTTCCCCATAATACACCCAGTCAAAGCATAGGGTGATGTAGAATCCACCAGATCAAAGATAGAATCCCAATCGGTGGGATCATATAGGTATATTGTTAGAACGGGGCCGAAAATTTCTTCTTCCATGGTTTTAAAATGGGGATCAGTTGTCAGGATGGTTGTGGGCTGAATGAAGTAGCCTTTGGAATCATCATATGTCCCACCGGAAATGATTTCAGCATTATCCGACTCCTTTGCATAATCAATATATGATACGATTGAATCAAAAGCGGGTTTATCAATTACAGCATTCATGAAATTGGTAAAATCTCTTGGTGAGCCCACTTTGACTGTTTCGAGTTCCGACAAATATTTGTTCCTTAAGTCATCCCAAATCGTAGTTGGAATGTAAGCCCGAGACATGGCTGAGCATTTTTGTCCCTGGAACTCAAATGCTCCACGGATCATGGCTGTGGATAATTCATCCAAATCAACGGACTCATGAGCGAGGCAGAAATCCTTCCCACCGGTTTCACCTACGATTCTTGGATAGGTTTTGTATTTGTCAATATTGTTGCCAATTGTTTTCCAAATATGGTGAAAGGTGGCGGTTGATCCTGTAAAATGTACACCAGCCAGATTCGAATTGGATAAAACAGGATTTCCCACTTTCCCACCGGATCCTGGGATAAAGTTAATCACGCCTGCTGGTAAACCGGCTTCTTCCAACATTTTCATAATATAATAACAGGGCAGAACCGCACTTGATGCTGGTTTCCATAAAGCCACATTTCCCATGAGTGCGGGAGCAGAAGGAAGGTTACCAGCGATGGATGTAAAATTAAACGGTGTAATGGCAAATACGAAACCTTCCAGTGGTCGATACTCCAAGTGATTGTGCATGCCTTCCGGTGAGATCAACGGTTGGTTGGCAGTGATTTCTTCTGCATATTGCGCATTGAAATTAAAAAAGTCAATTAACTCACAGGCTGCATCAACTTCTGCCTGAAATGCATTTTTACTTTGGTTGAGCATGGTGGCTGCATTGATGGTATCCCGCCACGGACCTTGCAATAGCTCAGCTGCTTTTCTGAATATTTTGGTTCTTTCTTCCAATGTTGTTGTTGACCAAGTTTTCCACGATTTCATGGCTACATCAATTGCCTGAATTACTTCGGTTTCACCGGCTTTATGATAAGTGGCTAAAACGTGTTGGTGGTTGTGGGGCATGACACAGTTACCCATATCACCTGTTTTAATTTCTTTACCGTCAATTATAAGAGGGATCTCGATTGTTTGTGTGGCCATTTCATCATATTTGGCTTGAAGACTGGCTCGTTCTGAAGATCCGGCTGCAAAGGATAGGATGGGCTCGTTTACTGCCCTTGTTATTTGAGTCATAGATTATATCTCTAATGAATAAAATTGAATTGAAAAAAGCTTGGAAAATTACCGGTCATTCATTGATAGCACAAGATAGAGAGTAGAGTAGGGCGATGATTAAGAATTTGGATTAGAAATAAAATAGGTTGTGGTGTTTTTTAGATTCTGATATACCGGTTACACTAATTCCAATTCAACTTTTTGGGCTGCTTCCATAAACTCATTTAAAGCGGATCGCATTTCTGCAAGACCAGGCGCAGTGACCAATTTTTGTCGGAAAATGGATGCATCGGGAAATCCTTTAATATAATTGGAAAAATGTTTGCGCATCAAATTGGAACCTGTTCTTTCGCCACGATTTTCCAATAAAAGATCAAAATGCCGACTGCACATATTGGAAATATCAGATAAGGTGGGAGCAACCGGATCTGGCTCACCATTGAACCGGGCTTTTGCTTCCCTAAAAAACCAAGGATTCCCATGCGCTGCCCGTCCGACCATTACCGCATCGCAGCCGGTTTCATCAAACATCCTCATCATATCATCAGTTGTACAAACATCTCCATTCCCAATTACTGGGATAGAACAGGATTCTTTTAGGAGTTTAATATAATGCCAATCTGCTTTTCCGGTATACCGCTGTTTTGTGGTTCTGGGATGAAGGGCAATTGCCTTCACCCCAATTTTCTCTAATCGTTGGCCCACTTCCGGAATAACAATTGAAGTTTGATTCCATCCCATTCGCATTTTAACAGTGACAGGTACTTCAGGAATTGACTCAACAACTGCTGCTGTAATATCATCCATTAAACACAAGTCCTGAAGTGCCGCAGACCCGCCGCCTTTTTTGGTCACTTTTGGGACAGGACATCCATAATTAATATCGAGAATATCGGGATGAAAAGTATCCACCACGAATTTTGCAGCTTGGCTCATGGTTTCGGCGTCACTCCCGAAAATCTGGATACCAATGGGTCGTTCTGCTTCTTCGAATCGAATTAAGCTTAATGTTTTAGAGTTCTCACGGATGATACCATCAGCGGATACAAATTCTGAATACACAATGCCAGCACCCATTTCGTTACATAAAATTCGAAAAGGATAATCGGTGACACCCGCCATGGGGGCGAGAAATATCGGAGTTTCAATATGAATATTCCCAATTTTCATATCACTAAAATTAGACTGTAAATTGTGTTGTTGACTATTGAGTTCTCAACTGGATTTAAAAAGACTCATCAATCCAAAAATTTATAACCTAACTAATAAAATTATTATGAAAAAGATACTTCCCCTGCTTTTATTGATATGCGCCTGCTCCGCACCAAAAGTTGAAAAAATTTATTATAATGGTATCATCTGGACAGGAAATTTATCAAACCCATCAGCATCAGCTCTTGCAGTAGGAAATGAACAAATTCTATTCGTTGGGAATGACAATGAAACCTTGGAAATGGCTAGCCCGGAAACTGAGAAGATAAATTTAATGGGGCGCTTTGTCACTCCTGGTTTGATTGATAATCATGTTCATTTCATGAGTGGTGGATTTCAGCTTTCCAGCGTAGATCTTCGTGATGTGGACAATAAAGCTGAATTTCAGAAGCGGATCGTGGCCCATGCGGAATCTCTCCCTAAAGGTGCATGGATGTTAGGAGGTGATTGGGATCACGAGTTATGGGGAGGCAATTATCCTGATAAATCCTGGATCGATGATGTTCTGCTGGATAGACCTGTTTTCTTAGGTCGCCTTGATGGGCACATGGCTCTGGCAAATAGTAAAGCTTTGGAATTGGCAGGAATCAACTCCAGTACACTTGATCCAGTTGGCGGTATTGTGTTAAAGGATAGCCAAGGTAGTCCCACTGGAATATTAAAAGATGAAGCTATGGCACTTGTAAATAAAGTTGTCCCTGAGTATTCAATTGAAGAAATGGATCAGGCATTGGATGCGGCCATGCAATTTGCTCTCTCCTTGGGAATCACGCAGATCCATGATATGGGGACTTGGGAATCCTTGGAAACCTATAAACGGAACTATAAAAATGGACGTTTAAAAATTCGAATTAAGATATATCCTTGGTACACGAATTGGAAAAAAATTATCCGAAATGTACAAAATAATGGCCCCGGAGATGAATGGCTCCGATGGGACGGTATTAAAGGTATGATGGATGGATCCTTGGGCTCCCGGACAGCTTGGATGCATAAACCATATTTAAATGATACTTTTTCATCCGAAAAAGAAGAGCTTCCTACAGTAGGAATCATTACTCTCAAAGATACCACCGAATTCAAACATATTTTGCGGGAAACGGACAAAGCCAATATTCAGCATGCGGTCCATGCTATTGGTGATCAGGCGAATGATTGGATTCTGGATGAATTTGCATCAATAAAAGAAGAGTTTGGTCAAAAGGATAGACGGTGTCGAATTGAGCACGCCCAACATCTTTCCAAATCTGCTGTGCCCCGTTTTGCTGCAGAAAATATTATTCCATCTATGCAGCCTTATCATATTTTTGACGATGGTTCCTGGGCTTATAAACGGATTGAACATGACAGATTATCTAGAACTTATGTATTTAAAACCCTAATCGAGAGTGGTGCCAATCTTACTTTTGGGTCAGACTGGACTGTTGCACCTTTTAATCCAGTTACAGGCATTTATGCAGCCATCACTCGCCATACCAGGGATGGGAAAAATCCATCCGGATGGTACCCGAATGAAAAGATTAGTGTGGAAGATGCCCTTCGGTCTTATACCATTAACAATGCATATGCTGCTTTCTGGGAAAAAACAACCGGATCAATCCTTATCGGTAAACATGCTGATTTTGTCGTACACTCAACAAATTTTCTCACGGCGAGACCTGAGCAGATATTGGAATCTAAAGTTATGAGAACCGTGGTTGGTGGGAAGGACTATATATTTGACTAGAATCAGTTGATGCGTAATGATAAGATGTTTCTCCAAATAATTTGATATACAGCTATAAATCCTGAATAAACAATCCACTCATAATTTCCTTTGAATAAAAAACAATATGGTAAACTTCAGGGTAGGGGCCCCAGTCTGGCGTTTTGGTATAAACATTACCGGTTTTAATGCGACGGATAATTAGATAATAAAAGGGTCATGACTAGAATACATAAGATAAAAGGCTGTAAGTTCTTATATGACAATGAGAAACAAGTATGTTAGGCGTTCCCATATTTCTGAGAAGAAATTTAGACAGTTGGTTAAGCTGTTTT
>JABHKE010000089.1 GCA_018692355.1 Fidelibacterota bacterium | reverse complement strand
TATTGAATAACACCCCATTCCTTGCCAAATTATCAATATTGGGAGAATGAATATAATCAGCACCATAACAATTGAGTTCTGTGCGCAGATCATCTGCGATAATGAGCAATACATTGGGTTTCTCATTGGGCTTCTCATGTGTACACGCGAGCATTATAAAAGTTATAAAAATCAAAAGTATCTTAGTTATTATTTGATTCATTTTCAAAATGTTTTAGTTATTATTAATTTCTGTAAGTTCACTCAATTAGACATAATTTTGGTGCTGTTGTTTTTGGTAAAAAACCTTCTTCCGATATCCCATTTTTCCCAACCCGAAATATTTTATCAAATGTGGCTAATTAATTTTTCTGCCAGGGTATAGCCCCTGACTTCTTGATATGTTCTTGCAAAGCCATCCTCAATTTTCTATAAACTTCGCTGCCCTCAGAATTAAGCGGTGCCTTTTCCAATTCATCTTCCGCTATATTGAAAAACTCCAAGGGCTCATAAGCTGAATTTTGCAAAATCTTATAGCCTTTGTATCGGGCAGCATAATAAGCTTGTCCGCCATAATCCCATCCTTCTCGCCTAACCCAAAATAGATGGCGGTCATCAGTCACTTGTTCTTCCCCCAATAAAGTAGGCAATAAGCTTATTCCATCGATAGCATGGGTGACCTCTTTTTCAGCAACTTTACAAAAGGTGGGTAATAAATCCATAAGCATACCAATATTATCAGAAGTGCTGCCTGCGGCAATTTTACCTTTCCAACTGGCAAAAAATGGAACGCGAATACCACCTTCATACATTTGTTGTTTACTCCCACGCAGCCGACTGTTGCTTTGTGCATATCTCAATGCGCCACCATTATCGGAAGTAAAAATAACCAGGGTATTATCATCTAAACCTGTTTCCTTTAATGCTTTCATCACCCTTCCGATATTAAAATCCAAATGCTCAATGAAGGCTACATTCTTGGCTCTTTTTTCAGTAATATTTTGTTCTCTTTGCTGGACTTTATCGAGCCATTTCTGAGGAGGTTGAATGGGGAAATGCGGTGCGTTGTAAGTTAAATACAAAAAGAAGGGTTGCTGTTTGACCTGGCGTTCTTTCAAATAATCAATTGTCCAATCTGTAAAAATATCGGTAGCATGTCCTTCAGGAGTAATCTCTGTTTCATTGTCCCGCATCCAATTTACATCACCTCGCAAATGCGTCCAATAATCGTCCATCATATCCCCTAAAAAGCCTTTGAAATGCTGAAATCCTTTACTATTTGGAATATTGGGTTTTTCATATCCCAAATGCCATTTACCAATCATGCCCGTGTGATAACCTGCTTCATTGAGCATTTGGGGTAAGGTCACCGCATTTTCATCAAAATAGCCCCAACTTTTTTCTTCAACCTGTCGAACTACACCAGGTACACCTACCATATCGGGGTATTTACCCGTCAGCAAGGATGCCCTACTAGGAGAGCAAACAGGGCTATTGGCGTAAAACTGCTTAAAAATCATCCCCTGTTTGGCAATATTATCAATATTCGGCGTTCGCATATCTGTTGCCCCTTGAATCGATAAATCGCCGTAGCCTAGATCATCAGTAAAAATGATGAGAATATTTGGGGGATTATTTTCAGAATTATTTTGAGCAAATACATTAGTGAGTAAGTAAAAGCATAAAAATAGTAATCGTTTATTCATAATTTAATTTCCTTAATACCCAAATCTACCCATCATCCCACAAACAAAAAAAGCCCACGTTCCGTACACTGACAACAAATCAACTGTCCCAACCACCTGTTATTTACCGGACTTTTTTATTTTAACGTTGACAGCCATTTTAAATATTCATCCAGTTCTACATGGGGTTTAAAAACAAAATAGTGGTTCTTATATTGTACCCCATCAACTTCCCATTCAATCAGCCAAAGTTTTGTTTCATCTGTTTCCGGTAAATAATCCTCCAGCAATTTTCCATTGGCTGATATGCTAAACATTTTGCTTAATAATACTTTTTTTGTATCAGCGTCCTTTATGGAAAAATTACCTTCCACCTGATCTCTTGTATCATTTACAATAACAACCGGATGTCCATTGCCTTTTGCATCAC
>JABHKE010000093.1 GCA_018692355.1 Fidelibacterota bacterium | reverse complement strand
TCCGCCGGAGAATACTTACAATAGCGAACTCGATTCTGAATTTTTAGTGCCGGCCCAGACTCACTTTAAAGAAAAAGATTTTATTGATGAATTTATTTCTCTTTTTGGTGTGGGAGACGGTGGTGGTGGTCCGAAACCGGAAAATATCGAACTGGGCCGCCGTATGGCGGATTTAGAAAATTCACCCAGAGTTGCTTTTGATACAGCAAAAAACTTTTTTGAGCGATTGAATACACATAAAAATGATGTAGATACATGGGTGGGTGAACTTTATCTGGAACTTCACCGCGGGACTCTCACAACACAAGCTTTGGTTAAAAAGCAAAACAGAAAATTAGAATGGAAGCTTCGAGCTGTGGAAATGCTATGGTCATGCTTACCTCTGGAGAATTATCCGTCTGAAGAATTGGATGGCCTGTGGAAAAAATTACTAATAAACCAATTCCATGATATTATTCCCGGCTCAAGTATTAACCTTGTCTATCAAAATACCCATAAAGAATATGAGCAAATTCAGGGAGATTGTGATTCACTTATTGCGTTAGCCGGACAATCATTATTTGAACAGAGCCCAGATTCATTTGTGGTAGCAAATACATTATCCTATCTCTGGACGGGAATGATATCTATTCCAGAATCCTTTGATGGTTTTTCCGTATTAAATAAAAATGGCGATACAGTTAATGTCCAAAAGACAAAAGATGGTTTGGTAGCATCTGTAGAACTTGAACCATTGTCTTTTTCCACATTTAATAAAGGGCAAGCCCTGTCTCAAGAATTGGAACTGGGTCATGGTTTAACATTAGAAAATGATCTGATCCGATATGAATTTGATAAAAAAGGTCAGGTCATTTCCGCATTCGATAAAGAATCAAAAAAAGAAGTTTTTGAAAGTGCAGGTAACATTTTATCCCTTTATGAAGATCGACCCAATGACTGGGATGCCTGGGATGTGGATTTCTATTATCGTAATGCATTGGTTGAAGTTGCTGAAGCAACAGATACCATGCCGGGGTCGAATGGAAAAGTGCTCCAAGAATTAAACCTGACATTTTCCATTGGAGATTCTTCCATCATTCAAAAGGTGAAGTTATTTCCACACTCCAAACGTCTGGATTTTGATACCAAAGTTGATTGGAAAGAAAAACATAAAATGCTCCGGGTTCATTTTCCTGTAAATGTGAGGGCAGAACAAGCGACATTTGATATTCAATATGGACATGTGCAGCGGAACACGCATGAGAATACATCCTGGGATAAAGCCAAATTTGAAGTTGTAGGGCATAAATATGCAGACCTTTCAGATCATGATTATGGTGTAGCACTCCTGAACGATTGCAAATACGGCTATTTTGTAAAAGATAATATATTAGATTTGAATTTGTTGCGGTCTCCCAATAATCCTGACCCGGATGCGGATCAGGGGAAGCACCAATTCACCTACAGTATTTTTCCTCATGAACATGATTTGATTCGGTCCAATGTTATCCGGGAAGCAACTTGTCTGAATCAAATACCGATCGTATTCAATGGTGTTAGATCGGATAATGGTATCCCTGTTAAGTTAAATGGAAATGGGTTGGAACTCTCGGTATTGAAAAAAGGGGAAAAAGAAGATTGTTTAATTATTCGAATAGTAGAAACATCTGGAAGATACTCTACGGGATCTTTGAAATTGAATGGCACACTCACCGAATGTGATCTCATGGAATGGAATGATACGGGCTCCCAAACTAGTGTTGAAGGATCCATATCGCTATCTTTTTCACCTTTTGAAATAAAGACATTTAAATTTGTGACCAAAGTCACATCATCTTGATTGTAGTTGTATGCCTATCTATTAAATATTTACATTTATTGTGACTGTCACTCTGGCAATTGATAATGGATTAGCGGTACCAATAGAATTTGCCTTGCAGCAAAATTATCCAAATCCATTCAATCCCAGCACACAGATACAGTATGCATTGCCAACGGATGCCAACGTTACTATTGCAATCTATGATTTGGTGGGACGACAGATTCGTACTTTGGTAAATCAGCAGGTAACTGCCGGTTACCATTCCACACTATGGAATGCTACGAATAATATGGGATCACCTGTTTCAGCTGGTGTGTATATTTATACAATTACCGCCAATGATTTCAGGGATGTGAAGAAAATGATTCTATTGAAGTAGAAAATATTATTGCTACTTTGCAATAATTTAACTGGAAATAAAAAAAGAGCTTCGATTGAAGCTCTTTTTTTATTTGGTTTGAAAAATTGAGTTATTTATAGAATTTAGCCCACTTGGAATCTGGAGCATTGGCCAAAAGTTCGTCCTGCTTCGTCTTAGCCTTGGCATTATCGCCCAGCTTTTTATAAATCTGAATCACATAATGGGTCACTTCTGGAATCTTTTTATGATTAGGATCCTTTTCCTGCAGCGCTGAAAGCGTATTCAGGAGTTTCCCTAATGCTTTATTGAGCGCCATTTCACTGGGCCCCTTCATAGACTGCCTGTAATAAAGGTGATGCAAAGCTTCATCTTCTGCTTCGGCACCACGGACACCAGCCACGGCAGTTATATTATCGACTTCCTGTATCTCTTCGTCTGCTATATCTTCGATCTCATTCCAGACCGTATTATCCCACATGGCATCTAAATCATCATCATCTTGGGTGAAGACAAGTCCAAAAGCAAAAATAGGTAGTATGTATTTAATATTCTTCATTATTATTATCCTAAATAGTGTCTGAATTTAATCAAATTTATTGAAAATGGGTGTAATTTCGCCCATACTTTCAATAAAATCTAATTGGGTTACTAATTCAGGTTTTTT
>JABHKE010000099.1 GCA_018692355.1 Fidelibacterota bacterium | reverse complement strand
ATTTCAGAAAATACTTCAATAAGTTCTCTATTAACCAAAATGCCTCCTAAACATTAATTGAATGAAATTAGTACTTTAGCTGAATTGATTTGATCATAACGCAAGCTGAATTCCTGACCACTCTCCTTTATGGAGACACATGTATCATTTGCGTCAATCAATGTGCCCGTGGTAGTCTGTGTACCATCACCATTTGAAAAGGTAATCTTTATTTTACGGTCTATATTTTTCCGAAATTGGAATGGAGACTCTAAACCTTTATCCAAACCAGGTGTTGTTACTTCCAGGCGGAATCCATCAGGAAACCGGAAATCAAGCTCATCGTCATTTCTTAACTTTTTGGAAAGAGTTATGGTATCATCCAGGGTCACTGGTCGCTCTGCGTCAATTACCACGCGGATAGAATTACCACGTGTATTCTCGCTGATATCCATCAGAATCAAGTCCGATGATAAATAGTTTTCTACGATTTGTGTTATTTTATTCATTTCAGATAAAAGAAAAGCGGGCTCTCACCCGCATTTCAGCCTGAAAATCTACAGGAAATCTATATGTAATACAATAATTTACCCGGGAATTCTACCCAATAATTCTTCAGCAACTTGTTTCTCAATTACAGTGACATCTTTATTGGATAATATACCATCTGTAATAGCGCGTGCACGTTCAATATCACCCTGTGATAAAATGAGTTTTGCTTTCTCAAGTTTGATCATTCTCCGGGTATGACTATCCTTACTTTTTTTAATTCCTTTATTTAAAAATGATATGGCTTCTTTAGTATTCCCGGCCTGTAAAGAAATATCAGCCAGCATAAGCGCCGTAGACGATACCATTACATCCACGGGCTGATCCTGCAAATATTGAGAAAGGTAAATTTCTGCTCCAATCTTATCTCCCGATTCATATTTCATCTTCCCCAAATGATAACCAGCGATTTTTGCACTTTCTGAACCGCTGAATTCACTAATGACAGTTTCCAATTGGAATTGAGTATTCTCCAGATCACCACGATCCAATGCTACCATGGCTTGTCCTAAAGCTGCGCTGGCATCATTATTTGACTGTGATTGTTTTTCTGAAATAATATTGTAGCCGATTAACACAACAATCAATCCAAGAGCGATTTTCATATAGTCTGATCTTTTTTCCTGTAAATGAGCCTGAGCCTTGTTGATAGATTCTAAAAATGGATCTCGCTCTATCTCTTTTTTGGTGATAGTTTTCTTTGGTTTTAACATGTTTTTCCTTTTATAAGATGAGTGTTAATTGTGTACCCTCGGCAGGAATCGAACCTGCATCTAATGCTTAGGAGGCACTTGTTCTATCCATTGAACTACGAGGGTAAATTCTTAATTATTATAACGAAAAGCACTCAATATTAACCAATCAATTTACTCTATTTATTTTCTAATAAAACTACCAATGATTTTAATCTTCTCCCCTCAGCTCTCGTGTCATGAGATCTGTGACAGATAGCTTTGGATCTTTCCCTTCAAATAGGATCTGGTAAACAGCTTCACATATCGGCATACTTATATTGAATTTTTCTCTAAGTTGGTGAACTGATTTTGCAGATTTAACTCCTTCTGCTACCATCATCATATCTCCAAGAGCATCGTCTAACGAACTACCTTCCCCTATAGCTTGCCCTACCTTGCGGTTCCGACTGTGTTGGCTTAAACAAGTCACAATTAAATCCCCTATACCGCTTAATCCTTGAAATGTTTTTAGATCCGCACCCATGGCTGTACCCAACCGTGATATTTCAGCCATTCCTCGTGTTAGGAGAGCAGCTTTTGTGTTATCACCAAAACCTATTCCATCGCAAATTCCTGCTGCAATGGCGATCACATTTTTCATTGAACCACCAAGTTCTACTCCTCTTATATCGGAATTTGCATAAGTACGTAATACATTATTAGAGAAAATAGATTGCACTTCTTTTGCTGCGTCCGAATTTGTTGATGCAGATACCAAAGTTGTAGGGTGTCCTTGGATTACTTCTTCTGCATGGCTTGGGCCAGATAGGGTTACAACTTTAGTAAAGCTATCTCCCAGAACATCAATGATAACTTCACTTACCGTCATTAAAGTATCAATTTCAATCCCTTTTGAAACATTGACAATAGTTTGAGCACTATTAAAAAAGTCCTTGCTAGATTGTAATAATTCTCGAACGGATTGAGACGGAACAGCAATGATAACAGTATTAGCTCCTGAGATTGCATCTTCTATAGATGATGTGAATGATACAGAGTCTGGAAAAGTCAGAGAAGAAGCCAAGTAATGTACTCTAGTTTCAGTGAGTGCTTGTACAACTTTAGGACTTCGATGCCACATGGTCACATGCATTGCTTTATTAGCTAAAACCAATCCCAAGGCACCTCCCCAGGATCCACAGCCTAAAAATGATATTTTATTCATTATCAGTCAGAATACATGGACTCGATCACATCTGCCCAATTCTCTCTGATCTGTTTTCGCCTGATCTTTAGAGTTGGTGTCAATTCACCATCATCTATGGTAAAATCACGTGGTAGGATCGAAAAATTCTTTAATTGTTCTGGATTGGAGAATCGACCGTTCAATTCATTTACTAAAAGTTGAATCTCTGATTTTACTTCTTCACTATCCGTAAAATCCGGTAGTGAATGTCCTTTTTCTTCCAGCATAGATAATTGTTCGCCCGGATCTTTCGGAATTATATGAGCTTCCACACCAAGTTTATCGCGTAAAATAGCACCCACATCTAAAGTAAAAAGTGCCGAACAATAT
>JABHKE010000135.1 GCA_018692355.1 Fidelibacterota bacterium | reverse complement strand
TTTTATCATCGGCAATATCAAGAAATGGTGTTTCAAGATCGATATTATAAACCAGCCCGTGTGTGCCCAAAGCATCGTATAAAATGATTCCCCGCCCCAAATTACTTCGGCCAAAATAATCATTCAAGACCGGAGTGTAATATTGGATGAAACTTCGTGCAAATTTATCCACAACCGCATCGGCTGGCGTCACATAACAGGCGATCATATCCGGATTGCTCCAGGTCAGTTTTCCTTTTCCCAGTACATAGGAAGATTCCATTTTCTTCTGGGCCAATTTCTCTTCACCGCCTTGTTTATAGGTGACTTTCACTTCAGGCTGCACCAAATTATCAAAAGTTGCTTTTTTGGATGTGAGCACATCACTGGAAAAGGAAACACCAATATCGTATTCTTCTTCAGACTTTGGTGGTAGTGTTACAGATTGGGAATGGGGGTTATCCATCATGGTGGGAACATAAAGTGACACATCCACGGGAAGATCAGCGTCGGATATATTTTTTAATCCTACCTTTAAAAAAGTTTCCGATTCATAATATCGGTGGAGTGAGCGAAAAACAGGATTATGAGAGATTACAGTTGATGTAATACTCACAACTGCAGGACTGAATTGGAGTGCAAATGAAAACCTGTGAGTGGGTTCAAGATAGGGATGGCTCTCGTAACCATATTCCACGATTAAACTTTTGAATTTGATAGACAAACCACCGGATGGGACTAATAATTTTTCATTCCCGGTAACATCCTGTTGTACACCTGCCCTGAAACTCAATCTACTGGCTAAAACATATTCTGCACCAAAATGAAACCGATCTCCATAATCTGCGGCCAGGATTAACTCGTCTATCGGCATATAGCTTATTCCAAGTTTAAATGCTTGGCCAAGAATGGTTTCGTTCGTTTTATCTTTATAAGCAACTTGAGTCCCACCTAGATCATAGAGACCAACGCCCAATTTTAAGTTTTTTAATGGTTGGATGAGGATGCCGGCATCATATCCTACTCCTGAACTTTTTCCATAGGAAGTGCCATCCAGTTGCATGTCTCTCATGAGATATTTTAAAGTAATTCCGAAAGAAAATTTACGGTGTGGTTGAACTCCTATGGCAAGGTTCATTTTATTCTCTGCGTAAAGCAATTCTTTATCATCAAACCCAATATTAGACCAGTCGAAACCAAGGGCTACACGGTCGGAAAATGGTCTTACAAATCCCATGTATGATTGGGTTATTCCCATGGCATAAAGGTCAGCATAAGTTGTGGTGAATTCTGTTCGGCGGAGTCCCGGTAGCCCGGCTGGATTCCAGCTAATTGTATTTGCATCATCGGCAACGGCAATAAAAGCACCACCCATACTTAATGGGCGTGTACCAACAAACAATTGGTCATACTGTTGCCCAAATAAAACTGAGAATAAAGTTAAGGTTGAGAAAAATCGTTTCATCGATTTAATACCCCAACTGTAGTTCGAAGAATAGTGTCTCTTTTTTCTAATGTAACAATATAAAGTCCGCTTGGCACAACATTACCTTTTGAATCTTTTCCATCCCAGTTTAAAACTTGATGACCAGATTCTCCTGAAGTTTCAGGTTTTATAGTTCTTTTTAATCTACCGGATAGATTGAAAACTCTGGCCGTAACATCGCTAGGTATTTCTAAATCATAAATTATATTTGTTTGTGTAAATTCAAAAATGGACCCTTTAGGTGAAAAGATTCGGGGTTGGCAAACAAGACTTTCTACATTTAAAGAATCGCCGATTAAGGTATCACGTGTTGTAAACACACCGAAAGTTCCCATGCTATCGATCTGAACTTGCAAGTATGGATTGTTATTAATGGTAATTCGTGAGCCACCCAATTCAATAATCTCATTAGATAATACACGGGCAATAAATGGCGTTGCGCCAGAATCAATAATTGAAGAATCTTTATAGGCTATACGAAGAATACCCGGTTTATTCAATGAAAGATCAAATGGCGAAATATCATATAAATCCGTTATTAAAAAAGTAGAATCAGTTAAACTGGGACTCACACCTTGTCCCGAAATCGTTAAACTAACATCACTATTAACCGCATTTTGTGGAAGTAAGATGGTTGTTTGTCCATCTTGGCTAATGGCAGTACCACCCAAAGATGAAATAATTCTTTCAGGTGATTTGAAAATAGAAACTACTTCCATGATATTTTTACGGTCATCCTGTGCGCCAGAAACTTGAACTTGAATAGCTTTTCCAGAATAAGTGTCGGGTAGAATTAAAACCCCCGTCCATTCATCCCCGTTAAAACTTTGTTTTTCAACAATAAGTGTATCATTCATTCCATCACTATCCAAATCTGGATTATCAGGATGAGTAACAAGAATCTCTGGATCTACATTGATGTCAAGAAAAAAGTCTTCCCTGAATTTTACAATAAGAATAATCTGTTCATCTGAAACATAATTGGCTCGGATTGTATCCACAGTTGGGGCTGTAATATCAATATAAAAATAATCTGTACTGGACCAATCTGATGCTGCATTACCATGGTCAAGTGCACGAACCTGCCAGGCATAATTCCCCTCTGGGATATTTTGAAGAACTTTTTTTGGAGAGACCCAATTGATTCCATCTTTTATTTTTTTAATACTGCCAATTCCATCAATGCCATAATGTCCAGTGCTGATAGAGTGTTGATTTAAATCATCATCTAAACCAATCTGGATTTGATACCGTAAACCAAGCTCAGGTGTTGAACCCCCTTTTGGATTTTCTGGATCAACAGGTGCATTCCATTTTAAAGCTACTTTATTATTATTTATTTCAGAATCGTCTAAACCATAAGGGGCATTAGGTGCTTTATTCGAATTTTCTAAACTTTCAAGATTATCATACACCTGAGCAACCACATCTTGATTTGCTTTAAATCCTGCAAGGAAAAGATCTAAATCACCATCCGCATCATAATCACCAAATTGGGAGAAACTAAATCCAACTGAATCAATATCAATGTCCCCATCGATTGTAAACACACCATTATCTTGGGAATAAAGCCCCGTAAAAGGAATACTGCCACCATCTGCGGTGCTGGATAAGCCAGATACAAGAAGATCTAAATCACCATCGGAGTCATAATCGCCCCATGTGGGTCTACCATAATAAACACCGGTCAGCGTTTGCTCATCGGAAACGATAAATGTGTTGATAGTATTGGTGGCAATATAACTGACAAGATCGCCACTGTTATTTAGCCCTGTTAGTGCAAAATCTTCATAACCATCATCATTATGATCGGCAAAAGCAATTGCACCGGCGGTAACGCCATAAATTTCTGAATTCCATGTGATATCTTCAGACAAAATAAAATTTGAATTATTCAGAAATACACGCATCCCCAGTGTTTGAGTTTCATCGGCTCCAATAGAGACTAAGTCTAAGTATCCATCTCGGTTTAAATCCACCCACTGAACCATCGCAGGATAAATGGGTGTTATATTGGTTTGATTTGTATCCAATTTGAGCGTACCATTATCATTATAAAAAATATCGAGATGGCGTACATTATAATTATCAAAACCACCTTGTACAAAATCTAAATCACCGTCATTATCATAATCACCCCAGTGATGTCCATTTGTACCTCCATTAACCCAATAGTCTGGAACGCCATCCATATTTGCATCGGTATAAATTTCAGAATCTATATCGGGCATATATATGCCATTTTCATATGTGTAAAATTTTGTAACTCGATAAGGAAAAAAATTGACAATCTGGAATCCGGATAAAGATAAGTCAAGGTGCCCATCATTGGTATAATCTACCCAAGACAAATGACCACCAAAAACGGCTTCAATATCTTGGCTCAGATCTTGAGATAGAAGTCCATCGCTATTTTCAAAAAGCGTTGTAATGCTCCCCCCCGAAAAGGTGACGCCTGTTAATCCAAAATCTAAAAAACCATCTTCGTTGAAATCAGCCCAACCACCTGTGGAAAAGTACACACCGGGAAAGGATTGTGTAGAAGATACAAGGCGAGCAATAAAAAGCATTTCTTCTGAAGACCATTCAGATTTTATACCTGCACCATCAACGGATTGAACTGACCAATAATAGTTTCCATGTGGAATTTCATTAAATTCACGAATTAATAATTGTCCCACACTCGTTTTATTATA
>JABHKE010000074.1 GCA_018692355.1 Fidelibacterota bacterium | reverse complement strand
TTTTTTTATGGAACCAAAATTGGAATGATGTAGGGATTAGCAAGGTTTCGGTCAGTGGGTCTTTTCTTCATACTGAGACAGATGTTGTTGTCATTGATACTGTTGGATCTGCTACCTGGCTTTCTTATTTAAATAATCCAGAATATGAATTGATTGATCCAGAATTTTCGAATGACCAGAGTTTAATCGACTCTTTATTATTGCCTCACTTATTTTTTGATGGGCGAGATGAGAAAAATATATTAAAAGATATTCATTATGATTCGGACTCCAGCAAATTCACAGGGTTAACGTCACCATCTGATAATGAAAATATGATTTTTGTTACAGATAATTATGGTGGCATTAATAATCAACATCGAATAATTCAAATTGATTTTCAAAAGTCCATCCTTCTGGAATTATCAACTGGAGATTTGGTTTGGGGATTTACTGGAATTTTTGGGTCAACTGCCATTGGGCATGGAACAGGTGCTGAATTCGTAAATAAGCCTTTAAGCCTTGATGTGGATTATCAAGGAAATCTATATTTCACCCAGACAGGCGAATATTTTCCAGTTCATATGATTATACCCAATACATCCGGCGATTATACAACTTATTCATCAGGATTTAATCCCGTGGCTGATGATATTATGGATTCAACTTTGTTTGTAAGTCCCATGGATGTTGCTGTGGATAAGGATAGAAATATTTATGTAGTAGATTCAGCGAATGGAGATGTTTCTGTATTCTCTGCCAATGGGAAATTTTTTAAAAAAGCAGGATACGCATCAAAAGAAGATACAGTATCAATCATGAAAGAACCGGTTTCCGTCACGGTGGACAAACGAGGAGTGGTTTATGTTTGTGATAAAGAAGATGGAGCCATTTACAGGTTTAAGTTATCTAATACACTGGGTGAAGATATAAAAACAGAAGATTAATGAAATTCATGACTCAGATAATAATTCCCTTAATGCTGCTTTCATTTTTGATTGGGCAATCCGATGATGTGTCTTATGTTCGCTATTTTAAAGATAATCATAATTTTCTTTCTAACCTTTCCATGATGTCTACCAGTCGCCGTGGTGTTTCCCATCTTACTGTCAGTTATAATGATAGAGACCTTCCTGTTAAAATCGAACGAATTACGGCAAAAGGCACCACTGAAAAACAGGAAATACTCAAGTATAATGATACAGGGAAACTTATTGAGCGTGGTGAGTATACAGGAAAATGGAAATATCTGAGCCTGACAGTCATTGGAGACTCTGAACCATGGAGCCAGGAATTTCGCGCATGGCGATTCCCAAGAAATGAACCCTTAACTTTTACGGACCAGCGTACTTATTTTACCATTCAGGATGGTACCCTAATCTCTAAGATTGTGTTTGAAACAGTGGATGGACAGAAATATGGCCAGGTTGAATTAGATTATGATTATCTTGGAAGTTTAAAGGAAGAGCGATGGAGAGATCTTCCATCTGCCCGAATAATTCGACGCTTTAAATATAAATTTGATCTTATGACTGAGTTTATCCAATCTCATGCTGTGGTTCAAATTTGGGAATTTGGGCATGATGGTAAACTGATCTCACACGTTGCCATTGATCAGGCCCCCAGTGACCAACTTTATAAGACACCGCCACCTCGCTCACATAATACACTAGATGAGGTGGATATTATTGCCAGAGAGATAAAAGAAAGCCGTATCATTGTACCCCATGGAGGTATTATTCCCAGGACAACATGGGATCAACTTATCATGGTAACGGGTGACAGGCTTTCGGTGGATTTTGTAAATATGACAGATAATGGTATCAAATTCAGGATGGAAAGCGAGAGAGATATTTTGACAATTCCATTCCACCGTGTCCGTTCTTTGACCTCCCGTGTAGGTGACGTAATTTATCCTAAACCAATTCATATAAAGTCGAAATGAGATATACAAATGCTATTCTAATTTTCCTAATGATGGCTGGAATTTCAGGGCAGGAACTTCCACCACCCACTGATCTGATTACGGTTCCCACAGCTGGGACATTGGCCCGAGGGAGTTTTTCCATGGATATGCGTATCCAGGATGAGGGTGGCATGATTCTGGGCTTAAGTGCGGGCATCACAGATCGATTTCAATTTGGATTGTCATTTGGGTCACCTAATCTCATTGGCGATGACAGCTTAAGATGGTATCCACGTCCAGAAGCAAAAGTGAAATATCTTATCATTGATGAAAATTTGACCATGCCCGGTATTGCATTTGGGATTAATACACAAGGATTTGGGAATTATCATCCGGAAGATTCACTGAACCGGTATGATACGAAAGCCGTTGGAGCCTATCTGGCTGCTTCCAAGAACTGGAAATCACCTTTCGGGAATGTGGGGTTGCATTCAGGGATCAATTATAATTTCACAGAAATCGATGATGGTGATACTGATCCAAATCTGTTTTTTGGATTTGATGTTGAATTGAATCCGGAATTTTCGTTTTTGCTGGAATACAATAGCGCCATGAATGAGAATGGTCTGACAGCAAAAACAATGTCTATCAATAAAGGTGGATATTTGAATGCTGCCGTACGCTGGTCTTTTGTAGAATCACTTCATCTCGAATTACACCTGAATAATCTCTTATTTGATGAGGAAAAAGTGGACTATTTCAAAAGAGAGATTAAAATAACTTACATTGAGTATTTCTAAACAGGTACCAATGGTAAACTAAATTCAAACCACCCATGAAGAATACACTCCTATTATTATTTATTTCAATTTCCTTTTTATTTGGAATTGAGCTATCCTTCCAGGATGGTGTATCTGCCTATAATTCCCGGGCTGAAAATTCCAGTGGTTTGACTGCACAACCCGATCAAATCAATATAGCCATTAATGCGTTCAATAAAGCAAAACAGGACCCCAATCATGAAATAGAAGCAAGTATTTATTTACTCCGTTGCTATTATTATAAGGGGAAATTTGTTTCTCAAAGCGATGATGAGAAAAAGGATATTTTCAATTTAGGAAAAGTATTGGGAGAAAAATTAATTGAACAATATCCTGAGTCAGTTGCAGCCCGATATTGGTACTTAGTTAATTTAGGAAGTTGGTCAGAAGTATATGGACTTTTTGCTGCAGCAAAAGAAGGTGTAGCAGACCTTATGAAAGAACATTCTGAAAAGATCATTGAGATGGACCCGAATTATTCGAATGGTGGAGGATACTTTATGTTGGGAGCTGTTCATTTGAAATCCCCATATATTCCCTTTGTTTTATCCTGGCCCAGTAATGATAAAGCTGTAGAAAACCTCACAGATGCTTACGAGACAGGTAAGCCAACACCGTCACAAACAGTCTATCTTGCCAGGGCATTATATAAGGACGGGCAAAAAGATAAAGCAATAAAATTGCTTTCCAATTTTATCATGCAACCACTATCAGAAGACCAACCGGTTGAAGATCATGAGCAACAAATTGAAGCAAAAGGATTCCTGGCTGACTGGAAATAGATCCATGAGATTTATTCTCCTTATAATTTTATTTTTATTCTCTTCCCTAATCGGGCAAGATGCATCATCTAAAATCTACTGGAACAGCCTCGCAACCGCTGTAAATATCGGTGTACCACTTGAGGATGATGAAACTTTAAAGGGTGGCCGAATCCAAATTCGCGTAAGCTTTGATCAGGGGAAATCATTTTCTGATTTGGGGAACCCTAGGCCAATTGCAAAAGGGGATATTGATGATTTGAAAGATATTTCAATTCCTGGAGATATATTTGAAGCCATGAAGGGATTTAAAGAAGGGGGAGAAGCATATTTTATTGCCGAAATCTGGGATAAAGCAGGGAACAGTATATTAGGGGAAGTAAGTGACAGTGTATTAACCATTGATGAAACCATCCCAACAATAGCCTCTCTTACTGTAACATCAAGTAATTCATTAGATCCAGGTCTTGCTATACCTATCGATTCATTAGTGTTTGATCTGGTCACAAGCGAACCAATTGAATCTCCTTTGTTTGAAATAAATGGGGATGAGTATGAAGCAATTGGGTTTGAAAAATCCTGGAAAACATTTTACGCTGCAGAAGATGCAGATGATGGGCCAATCACTTTTGAAATTAATTTCAATGATATAGCGCAAAACCCTGGTGAGCCAGTAATATCATCATCAGATCAAAAAATAATTACAAAGGATGGCACATTACCGGAATTAGATAACATTAACCTATTTACGTCTAACCAATACGACTCATCCCTGGCTATTAAAGGGGATACGGTTTTTCTTCGCTTTACAGCCACAGAAAACATTCGGGATATTGATGTAAAGTTAGATTCCGTGGTAAGTGATCAATTAGAACAGGATAGTTTGACATTCACCTACTATCATGTATTTACTGAATCTGATTCAGAAGGTGTGATTCCCATTTCAATTGATTTTATGGATTTAGCGGGGAATATTGGAGAAACAATTGACGAAACAACAGATGACAGTGAAATCACGTTTGATATGACACCGCCTGCCTCATTTAAAGTTGAAACAGTTGCCTCAATCCAAGGTAAACAAAAGAAAACGATTAAACCTGCATCTGATTCAACAAAAGTGAGTAATGATGTCAGTTCTGGAATCTCAGGCATTCCACAATTATATCTTATGATAATCGCCGGGGTTCTCGGATTGTTCTGTTTACTGGTGTGGATATCCTGGTATAAGATCTTTTCAAAGGCTGGTCAATCAGGGTGGAAGGCACTGATTCCATTTTTCAATATTTTTGTATTTACCAAAATAGTGCAAAAACCCATATGGTGGTTCGCTATTTATTTAATTATACCTGTTGGATATATTCTTGCGGCACTCCAGATATCAAAAGTATTTGGTAAAAAGATTATTTTTGCCATAGGGCTCATATTTATTCCCTTTGTTTTTTACCCGATCCTGGCATTTGGTAAATCACAGGTAGGAAATGAGCAATCAGCAGTCCCAAAGCCTGCACCTAAGCCTAAAAAGAAGACCAAAAAGAAGAAGAAGAAATAATGTGTAAAATAGCTTTAATAACAGGTATCACCGGACAGGATGGTTCATATTTATTAGAATTATTGCTTGAAAAAGGCTACGAAGTCCATGGTATAATTCGCAGAAGTAGTTCTTTTAATACAGGACGTATCGACCATATCATTACTAACGAGCAATATAAAGATCAATTTTTCTATCATCATGGAGATGTCACAGATGCGAGCAACTTAAACCGTTTATTAGAAACGATTGAACCAGATGAAATCTACAATCTTGCAGCCCAAAGTCACGTGCAGGTTTCATTTGAAATCCCAGACTACACTGCTCAAGTGGATGCATTAGGCACCCTGCGTTTTTTAGATGCGATTCGAGAGACGCACCTAAAAACTAAGTTTTATCAGGCTTCAACCAGTGAACTTTTTGGAA
>JABHKE010000147.1 GCA_018692355.1 Fidelibacterota bacterium | reverse complement strand
CTGTTTTCCATATTTGATGTGAATCAAATGGCATCAATTCGACAAATCGAACAGTAATATCATTTTCTTTTGTCAGTCTTACAAAATCCATGAGTTCATCATCATTAAAATCACGCATGGCAACCACATTCAGTTTGATGGATTGAATGGATGATTGCATGGCTTTATTGAGACTATTTAAAACCAGATTTAAACCATCTCGTCGAGTGATTATTTTAAATTTTTCCGAATTCAATGTATCCAGACTAATATTTATTCCTGACAAACCCGCTCTTTCCAATTCTTGAATATGTTTAGAGAGTAACAATCCATTTGTCGTTAAATGAACTGATTCAATACCTGGAACTTCTTTTGCAAATTGAACGAGTTTCAATAAATCTTTTCGAAGTAACGGTTCGCCACCAGTAAATCGGATTTTTGATACACCCATTTTGGATATGGTTTTGATTAACCGAATAATTTCTTTTGTGGTAAGGAGTTTATCTTCGCTACGAAAATTAATGCCTTCTTCCGGCATGCAATAAATACAGCGAAGGTTGCATTGCTCATTTAAGGCAAGGCGTAAATAATTAAAAGTTCGACCGAATCGGTCATTGATGGGTGCCCTGGATTGATTCAGCACACTATTAAATGGGGTGGATGTGATTTTATTTTCTATCATTCTCATTCCAAGTCACCCTGCACTTTGCGAGGATCGGGAGCAAATCTCGACGTTTCCATCAAGACCGTGCCGGCCTAATACCAAATCAGCCAGCTGGCTGATGTAGGTAATTCGGCTAAAAGAATATTTTTTTAATTATTTAATTAAATTAATTTAATTCAGAATTATTAAGATTGAATAACAAAATTAAACATGAAGCAATTGCTGTCTGGGTGAATTTTCTTTCACGGAGGAAAGAACATGATTAATCTCATTAATCGCCCTGCGAATTTCTTCTTTCGTGTTAAATCTGCCAAGACTAAATCTTATGGAACTATGTGCCATCTCATTTTTTAGTCCGATTGCTTTCAACACATGGGATGGTTCCAGATTAGCCGTGCTACATGCGGAACCAGTGGAACAGGCGATCCCTTTCATTTTGATAATAAGCGTTTCTGCATCTAATCCCGGAAAGCTAAAATTAATATTATTAGCCAGGCGATGATCAGTGCTGCCATTCAAATGGGCATCCGAATGGACGGCCATCACACCGTTGATTAACATATTCTGCAAAAAGGATAATTCCTCATTTTCTGATGGATCACAAATGGTAACTGCCCTCCCAAATCCAACAATTTGGTGAACCGGAAGTGTCCCCGATCGACGACGGTGTTCATGACCGCCTCCCGTAATTTGCTCCACCAATTCCACTTTAGGATCTTTACTTTTTGCATACAACAATCCTATCCCCTTTGGACCATAAATTTTATGAGCCGTTGCCGCCAGCAGGTCAATATGCATTAGATTTACATCAATATCCAGTTTTCCAAATGATTGACAGGCGTCCACCAAAAATAAGACTCCGTTTTTTCGACAAATTTTACCAAACTCGGCTATAGGCTGAATGGTGCCGATCTCATTATTGGCATGCATGATCGCCACCAACACTGTATCATCCCGCATGGCATCTTTTACTGAATGTGGATCAACCTTTCCCCTATCATCCACGGGCAAAATGGTAATGTCCCAACCTTTTTTCTCCATGGCATCACAAGTGTCCAGAACTGCTTTATGCTCCGTGGCTTGAGTGATTATGTGTCCTTTGTCCATGTTTTTTTCACATACACCTCGAATGGCCAGATTTATGGATTCCGTGGCGCCGCTGGTAAATATAATTTCTTTTGGGCGGGCATTAATCTCATTCGCCAAAATCTTACGGGAATGTTCAACCGTCTCTTTTGCCTTCCGTCCCAATGAATGGTGAATACTAGCTGCATTCCCAAATTGTTCTGACAAATATGGAATCATTGCTTTGGTCACCCTTGGGTCAACAGGAGTTGTGGCCTGGTTATCTAAGTAAATAGGATTCACAAATTTATTTTCCCAAGCCTTTGCCAGATCCAGAATTCCGGTGCATGACAATCTCCGACATGATACTCAAGGCGATCTCTTCTGCTGTTTTGGCTTTCAAATCCAGCCCTGCAGGGGAATGTAAATTGGCCATTAATTCATCGGACACATTATTCTCAATTAAATGATTTCTGATCAATCCTGCTTTCTTTTGACTGGCGATCACTGCCACAAATGGCACCCCATGATTTAGGGCACTTAGGGATTGGTGGTGATCATCCCTGTGATGAGTAGCCAGAATAAAATAGTCCACTTTCGCTTCAATTTTATCCAAGTCCAATGGATCAGTGATCACTTCATCGGCAGAATCATAACGATCTTTTTCATCTTCCTGGGTTTGGATTAATACCTTGAAATTCAATGTATTCGCCATTTGCGAAAGGACTTCTACAACACGCCCCATCCCCCGGATTAAAATGGTTGGTATTTCAGGTTGGGGTTCTACAAATACAGTCATCATACCTCCACATGGGATTCCTAATTCCATATCATCGCTGTCCAAATTTACGTCAATCATTTTCGTTTCGAGATCTGCCAGGGATTCGACAACTGTTTGGCCAACGCGGTTTTCAACACATCCACCGCCAATATAACCGGTGACCCGTTTCCCGGACGAATCGTATATCGCTTTGTCACCCGTTCGGGCGGATGATGACCCTTTTACAGCAATGATAGTCGCTACAGCGAAAGGATGGTTGTCCTTCTTCAATCTCGCCATAACTTCAAATAAATCTTTATGCAACACCAGCCACGGACTCCAAACTTTCTTTTGTATCATAATCTTTAAAAATTGTGTTGGATTGAATTTTAATCTTTATCATCGATGACAGATTATCCTGAATAACTTTTTTGGCTCCGCAATCTCCATACAAAGTCAATAATTCATCTCGAAATTTTGAACCAAAAAAGACAGGATTCCCGTGCAGCCCATCTTTTATTGGGATCACAATTTTATCCGCTGAACCATGAACAATAATCTCATTGATCAGTTCTGGCGTTACTAAAGGCATGTCGCCCAATAGAATAAGAAAGCCGTCAAATTGTTTTAATTGACTTATCCCAGCCACAATGGATGAGGCCATTCCCATTTCCCATTGCTCATTTTCTAAACATTGAATATTATCACTTTGGATCAAGTTTTTGATCTCAGAAGATTGGTGACCCACAACAACAAAAGTTTGAGTCAGATTGGAATTCAATGATGCATTCACCACGTGGTTCAACATGGGTTTTCCTTGAAAAGGAATCATTAATTTATTTTCATCTCCCATTCTTGATGAACCTCCCGCGGCTAGAATGAGCCCTGCAATCTTCATGAAACTGCCATGGTCTTGTTAGAATATTTTATGTAAACCGTCCTTTCTATAGCCAGGTGTATTTTAAATTAAGTAGAAGGGGAAATATTAACTCAACTTAATGGGTAATTCGCGAATTCGATTTCCGGTAGCTGCATAAACTGCATTTACAACTGCAGGAGCAATTGGGGGTAATCCGGGTTCACCGACACCCTTTGGCTGTGCATCGCTTTCTGTCAAATAAATATGAATTTTTGGTGCTTCATTCATTCGTATAACTTCAAAATCATCAAAGTTATATTGGGCAACACGCCCATTTTTTATGGTGATTTTGCTTTTCAACGTTGCTGATAATCCATAAATGATTGCACTGGATATTTGTGCTTTTACAATGGCAGGATTAATAACGATTCCACAATCTACAGCACAAAATACTTCGTGAACTTTGACCTTTTTATTTTCAACTGAAACGCGGGCGACCTGTGCCACCCAAGTACCAAAAGATTTATGACAAGAAATGCCTTGGTAATTAGGGCCATTTTTAAATTGATCCCAACCTGATTTTTCAGCCACCATTTTAATTACGCCGGTATCTCGGGATGACTTTGGCAATAATTCTAATCTAAATTGGACAGGATCTTTCTCCACTTTTTCTGCTAATTCGTCCATGAAACATTCATTCGCAAATGCATTTTGGGAATTATACACAGATCGCCACCATCCTAAGGGGATGAGTGTTTTAGTCATTTGGTAATCCACCTGTATATTGGGAATCTTGTAGGGTAAATGTTTTGCACCCTCCACAGCAATAATATCGACCTTCTCTTTAAAAGGGAACGGCATCTTTACTATTTGAGAAAATAGAATTGAAGGAGCTGTAATTCGGTGTTTCCAGACTGATAATTTATTATTTTGATCAAAAGCACCTTTCATCACATGAAGGCTTGGCGGCCTATAGTAATCGTGCTGCATATCTTCTTCACGGCTCCAAGTTAATTTGACCGGTTTTTTCATTTCGTTTGATATTTCAACGGCTTCTTTTACAAAATCGTTAAAAGCCCTACGGCCGAAACCTCCACCTAAGAAAGTGACATTGACTTCAACTTGTTTTTTAGATAAACCGGTAATTTTTGAAGCGATCTTTCTAGCCCCGTTGGGATCCTGTGTTCCTGCCCAGACTTGGCATTTCTCCCTTTGCACATAAGCGGTACAGTTCATTGGTTCCATTGTGGCATGGGCTTGAAGTGGCGATTCATAAATTGCTTCAATTTGGTTTTCGGATAATTTCAAAGCCTTTTTGACATTGCCTTCTTTGCGAACAACACCACCTTTCTCTTTACTGGCATCAAGCAGGTCTTTCCTGATCTTTTCACTATCCAGTCCTGCTGCTTCACCTTCATCCCAATTGATTTCAATTTGTTTTTTGGCTTTCAATGCGGCCCAGGTGTTTTGGGTAACAATGGCCAGCCCGTTTTCAATTTCGAATATATTAGTTACGCCTGAAATGTCGTTGACACTCGCTTCATTAAAGGATTTGAGCTTTCCACCAAATACGGGCGAATGAACCACGGTAGCATACAACATACCGTCCAATTGTACATCCAATGCAAATTGAGCTGTTCCATTTACCTTGGGTAATGTATCTGTTCTTTTCACATTTTGACCAATAATAGAAAAATCCTGCTTTGCTTTTAATTTTGGATTTTTGGGCACTTTTTGAAGACTGGCTTTTTTTGCCAAGTCGCCATAGGATAATTCTCTCCCGGTGCTTTCGTGGATTACAATCCCGTTATGTGTTTTGCATTCACTGGAAAGGATACCCCATTCTTGGGCAGCGGCCATCACAAACATTTCTCGCGCTGTAGCGCCGGCTTGTCTCAATTTATTATAACCACCAGAAACTGAATTGCTCCCACCGGTCATTTGCCAACCATACTTTTTTTGATCTGCCGGTGCTTTTTCTACAATAATTTTTGACCAGTCCAAATCCATCTCTTCAGCGATAATCATAGGTAAAGATGTTAAAACACCCTGTCCCATTTCAGATTTTGCCACTATGATTTGGACCATATTATCAGATTTGACCTTGATCCACGCATTGGGTTCAAATATTATAGGCGCAACGGTTTTTCCATTCAGCTTATTGGTATAGGGAATGTAGAATCCCAATACAAACCCGGAACCTGCAGTGGAAACAACTTTAATAAAATCGCGTCTATCCATCGTCTCCCCCTGTACTGCTTTGAGCATTATTGGCTGCACTAAAAATAGCTTTCTTGATTTGGGGATAGGTACCACAGCGGCAAATATTCATTTTCATGGCCGAATCAATATCGGTTTCATCAGGGTTTGGATTTCTTTTCAACAAAGCTGATGCAGTCATAATTTGTCCAGATTGGCAATAACCGCATTGGGGAACATCTTCTTCCAGCCAGGCCTGTTGAATGGGATGTGGATTATCTTCAGAAAGACCTTCTATGGTTGTGATTTCACTATTGTCTTCAACCATATCTATGGACGTCACACAAGATCGGGTTGCTTCCCCATCTAAGTGAATTGTACAAGCACCGCAAAGGCCACGTCCACATCCAAATTTTGTACCCGTATATCCCAAAGTATCTCGTATTACCCACAGGAGTGGTGTATCACTGTCAACATTTACAGTGCGCTGTTCACCATTTATTATTAGACTAAATTCACTCATGGGCGTATCCTTGCCGTAGATTCAAAAAGTGGGAAAATAAATTTTCAATTATTAACCAGCTAAATTATCACTCTATTTTTTAAGGTAAAACTGGTTCTTTTGGGGCGTTAAAGGTCGTCCCATCCAAAGTGGGCGGCGTAAGCCATCCGGGTGTGTTTCACGATCTTTTGCCCAAGCATTCCATTTCTTAAAATGCTCGAAAGATTTATTTGTATCCACGTAAACATCGCCGTATTTCTCACCTGGTTCTGGCACAGATATACTCACTTTCTGAAGCCAGCAATGAGCCCCGGAAATTGGATCAGGATTGGCCGCATGGGTAATATTTTGATGGACACCACCATCGCGCCACCAAACACGATTTGTATCCGGATCTTTTGATTTCCACGGTTCGATTCCTTTCACCGTCTCCATCTTCCACTTTCCATCACCCATATTTTTAATATCAACTGTATTGGTCATAAGACGATTTCCCGCATCCTGTTGACGGCGCCATCTTCCAATATGGTGAGAACAAGCCACTACGCCGGGCTTTATTGCTTCCGTCACCCAAACTTTATCCACGAACCAACCAATGGGTGTGGTAATCTTGAGTAAATCACCGTTTTCCACCCCAAGCCGTGCCGCATCTTTGGTATGGATCCAAATGGGGTTTTTATGGGCAATTTCTGTTAGCCATTTAGCATTGGCCGATCGAGAATGAATATGCGTCGGCAATCTAAAATTTGGTAATAAAACACACTCATTTTTGCTTT
>JABHKE010000092.1 GCA_018692355.1 Fidelibacterota bacterium | reverse complement strand
CCCATACCCAAACTCAGTGTGAAAAAAGAATGCCCTAATGCAAGAACAATACTTGATGCTGTTAAGTCTTCAAATTTTGGTTTAAACAAAAATTCCAAGGCCTGCATTCCATTGGGAAGCGTGAGTCCTCGAATCATGAGCACAACCAATATCACTAAAATCGCCGGCATCATAATTTTTGACCACTTTTCAATCCCGCCTTTCACGCCTTGTACAATGACAAAAATGGTGAATCCCATGAATAAAATCTGCCAAATGATGGGTGCCATTGATCCAGTGATAAATGAATTAAAAAGCGAACCTGATATATCTGGATTACCCGCTAATTTAGTAAACCCACCTGTTAGTGATATGAGAGTATATTTTAGAGTCCAACCGCCCACAACACCATAAAAAGAAAGGATCACAAATGCAGATGCTACACCCAGCATCCCAACCCATTTCCAATTAGATTTTGACGCTATTTTTTCAAATGCGCCAACTGGGCTAAGTTGCGTTTTTCGTCCTAAAACAAATTCAGCAATTACGATGGGAAGTCCAACAATTAGAATACAAAGTAAATATACAATTGTAAACGCTCCACCCCCATTTTCTCCAGCCATATGTGGGAATTTCCAGATATTTCCCAACCCTACAGCCGATCCGGATGCAGCTAGGATAAATCCAAGTTTTGATCCCCATTGTTCCCTACTCTGCATCTTTAATTTTCCTTTTTTTTTCGCTTTCTAACGGACTTGCCATTAAATGATCAAAATTGTGTAAATGTGCATCCACTACCGCATCAATCATGCCATATACATAAATGAAGCCGATCCACCAGGCATACTTGTTTCTTTTTTGAAGATACCGATGCTTTGGAAGAGGATAAGTATCTTTAAAATTGTTATAAGAATCCTTGTTTTCAATCCAGGCAGCATATGCCGCTAATTCCAATCCGACAATACTAATTGACTTCACCCATTTTCCATTATAAGCTTGTCCAAGTCCGGGAACTAAAGACCAATAAAATGCTATTTTTGAATTTTTTAATTTTTCTTCTTTTAATGGTAAAGCGAAAACAAAACCGATCATTAATATTAGAATGATGGGAAATTGTAATCTCATTCGTTTACACAAATGCAATACATTCAATTTCAACTTTGGCATTCAAGGGTAATCCAGACACCTCTACCGTGGACCTTGCAGGAAAGTCAATGCCACTAAAAAATGCTTTAAATGATTCATTCACATAATTGAATCCTCTTAAATCAGTGACAAAAACGGTGAGTTTGACGATATGAGATTTATCTACACCTGCAGCTTTAAGAATTGCATCAATATTCTGTAACGCACGAAACGTTTCAGATTTGATTCCTCCTTCTATTATTTTTCCTGTTCCAGGGACAATTCCTACCTGCCCAGCTGTATAAATAAAGCCGTTGGATTGCACGGCCTGATTATAAGTACCGATAGCCGCCGGTGCATAAGGTGTATGAAGTATTTTTTTCATGATATTTCGAATCTTTTTTCTAAACAATTGCAAGGAAGTCCCACATCTTCATTGAGTTTACGATAAGCAGTCCCGTCAAATTTCCGCAGGAAAAATTCACCTACGGCGGCAACTGTGGTTTCAAACAAATGACCGCCGATGGTTTGCATATCATGGTCGGACAAAACCACATGAGCATGGACAAAAGGAACGCCTTCTTTCAGGGTAACATTCCCTTCAAAATTGACCAATTCCCAAACTTTAGGGAAGGGTTTACGGATATACTCTTTTGCGATGGTATCATAAGCGCCAATTTCGGTTTTTTTAACTGCACCGATCCCGGAAATCTTTGCATTCGTAATTCCCTGATCCTTACAAAATTGGGTTATTGTGTCCATAACCTTTTCATTTTTTTCAATATAAATGAAATAATCTTTTTCTACACATTCAAACTGCATTTCATGCTAACTCTTTAATTTTTTAATTAATAATGTTTTTGTTTTTTCCAACGCAGGAATGATTGCAGCATTCTCTTTCCCACCTGCAGTGGCAAGATGAGATTTACCGCCGCCGCCGCCGCCAATAAACCCTCCAATCTCTTTCGCCAATTTTCCTGCAAAAATCCCATTTTCATTCAAATCTTTTGAGACCACAACTACGGCAAATGGTTTTTCATCACCTTCGCTGAAAAGGATGCCAATTCCGCTGGTCAATTTATTAAACAATTGGTCTCCTAAACCTTTCAATTCATCAATTGTTTCGACAGATATTTTTTTAATGATGATAGTATGATCTCCAACGGTTTCAGAGTCGGATAACAGGTCAATTTCTGAAGATGACTGAATTTTTTTCTGTTTTAATTTTTTGCCAAGATCTTTTTTCTCCTGGAGCAGAATAGATATTCTTTCTGCCATGCCAGATGGTGGTGTATTAAGCAATTGTTGCAATGTTAATAAAACTGTAGCATTGGATTGCATCTCTTCAACTGCTTTTTGTCCTGTAATGGCAACAATCCGCCTTACACCCGAAGAAAGGGATGCTTCTTCTGTAACCTTGAAAGAACCAATATCACCTGTCTGTTTCACATGGGTTCCACCACAGAGTTCCAAAGAATAATCGCCAACCCTGACTACACGGACTTCATCACCATATTTCTCGCCGAAAAGAGCTTCAGCTCCCGCTGCCTTGGCATCATCAAAACTTTTAATTGTAACGTCTAACTTTGTATTTAACAAGATCTGTTGGTTAACAATTGATTCAATTTCCTTAATTTGATCTGCAGTTATCTTTTCAAAATGGGTTATATCAAATCTTAAATAATCTGGATGGACTAATGAGCCTGCTTGATTGACATTATCTCCTAAAATATATTTGAGTGCTTTATACATTAAATGGGTTGCAGTATGATTATTCATAGTGGACTGCCGTCGAGATGAATCCACTTTACAATTAACTTCTCTCTGCTCAGTCATCACTCCTTTGCAAATATGAATAAAGGAATTATTCTCTTTTTTTACATCCAATACCGCAAGCTCGATCCCTCGCCCATTAATTGTCCCCATATCACCTATTTGCCCACCGGATTCGGCGTAAAATGGAGTTTGGTCTAATACAACAAGAATAGAATCACCCTGAAACGTATATCGCCGAATTTGAGATTTAGATTCTAATGATTCATATCCCAAAAAGGTTGAATCATCTCCTTCAGAAACAATGATCCATTCAGTCGAATCCGTTGATCCTTTAAATTTACCGGCATCTTTTGCTCGTTTTTTCTGCTCTGCCATTTCAGAATCAAAACCATCAACATCAACAGTTAATTCACGTTCCCGTGCCATGAGTTCGGTCAGATCTAATGGAAATCCATAGGTGTCGTAGAGTTTAAAGGCATCTGCGCCGCCAATTTCATCTCCATCCAATTTAGATATAATTTTATCAAAATGATTGATTCCCCGATCCAATGTTTGGTTAAAAGAAACTTCTTCTGCTCGGATTACTTTTTCAATATGAGAGCGTTTATCCACGACTTCAGAGAAAATACTACCCATGACTTCTCCAACTGTGGGAACAAGTTTAAATAAAAATGGTTCAGCCAAATCTATGCTTCTTCCAAATCGAGCAGCCCGCCGGAGAATACGTCTTAAAACGTATCCACGACCTTCATTCGATGGCAATGCACCATCCACAATAGCAAAGCATAACATTCGAATATGGTCTGCAATTACACGAAAAGGAATTGGATTCTCTTTATATGAAAAATCAGACAATGATTCAATTTTATGAATAATTGGTAAAAATAAATCTGAATCATAATTGCTTTTCTTTCCCTGGATAATTGTGGCTATTCTTTCTAAACCGGCTCCAGTATCCACATGTTTCTCTGGAAGGTCTTCCAAAGTATTAGCATCAATTCGATTATTCTGAATAAAAACCAGATTCCATAATTCCCAATATTCATCCGTGTTATTAACACCTTTAGGGTCCTGGTTTTCAGGATCATCACCAACATAATAATGAATTTCTGAACAAGGGCCACAAGGTCCCGTTTCTCCCATTTCCCAAAAATTATCCTTTTTTCCACATCGGAGAACCCGATTATCTGCAATATCAGTTACTTCAGTCCAAAGATCAAAAGCTTCATCGTCATCTTCGTAAACTGTTGCCCAAAGCCGATCTTTATCTAATCCCCAAACTTCAGTGAAGAGCTCCCATGCCCATTGGATTGCTTCTTTTTTATAATAATCACCAAAGGACCAATTTCCCAGCATTTCGAAAAATGTGTGATGAAAAGTGTCTACACCCACTTCTTCTAGATCATTGTGTTTACCCGAAACACGAATACATTTTTGGCTATTTACTACACGAAGGTTTTTCGGAGTCGTTTGATTTAAGAAGATAGGCTTAAATTGGTTCATCCCTGCATTTGTAAAAAGGAGTGTGGGATCATCATTTGGTACCACTGGAGAACTACGGATAAATTGATGTCCCCTGTCCTTAAAGAAGTCGATAAAGGATTGTCTAATTTCTGCTGATTTCATTTATAATATTTCGTATTTCTTATAGCGACATTAAAAAGAAAAACTAGTTTCAATACTGGTCATATTGATAGTTTCACCTTCATCCTTGACATCACCATCTCCGTTAAAATCCTGGAATGTCCTTCGGAAGATATAAGTTAAAACCATGCCATTCCCCAATTTAAGTGATGCATTATATCCCGTAATTGTAGATTCAGAATGTTCAAAATCAAATGGGTTTGGCACATTTCTTTGTTGGTAAAACCAAGATGCTCTATCAATTTTACTAATCGGTTTAGCTAATTTTAATATTGCAGTAAAACTTTGGTTGGATGCTCTTTCAAATTCTTTAATCTCTGAATTATACTGCTCACCCTTCAGGTTTTGAAACGCCATTCCCACATCAAATAAACTCCCAAGATTAATATTCAATGAAGAATAAAAGCCCTTCTGTTTGCCGTAGGTTCCCAGTTTGCTGGCTTTTGTAATAATTGTACCCTGATTGAAGGTAGCCCGCTCTATTTCGTAGGATCGATTAAAATACCCAAACTCAAAATTCCCTTTCGGTATCATTCGAAATTCAAAATTAAATTTCGCAGGGCCAAGTTTAGCTGATAATCCCAATGGTATTATACCATACCCTACATTTTCTCGTGTGCTATCTTCTGGGAAAGGATTGGTCGTTTTTCCCAATAAACTTGCATATTGGGCATAAAAATCTAACGAAATCGGGCCATCCCTGAGAAGCGGAATACCCAGGTCTAGAGCAAATGAATTAATTGGATCCGATTCTTTCTTAATATTGATAGGTTCAGGTTTAGTTATTACACCATCTTGATCTATTACAATACCCCATAATGGCCAAGTATATGCTGAGTCTGTCCAACCATCACCATCTACATCAAATTCATTTAAGGTATCATTATCTGCCCAACCATCACCATCTGTATCAACCCACCATTTTCGATTATCGGGAAAATCATCCACAAGATCAGGACGGCCATCATCATCTGAGTCCTTTAATCCAAGGTACTGGTTTCGATCACCCACCCAGGAAACGCCCCCTGTGAATCCATGAGAGATGGGGGCAGAAAGACGTACACCGGTCACACCAAGGTTTTCCTTAAAATCATTAGTAAAACCATACACATTGACACCAAAGGCCTGGGTTCTAAATTCCATGCCTACTTTTCGAACCTGTGGATATAACAGTGTGTTGCTGTAATTATTTAAAAGGATACCATACCCCATGGTTACATTATCTAAGGCACCGATTTTAAAATAATTCTTGTCCCAGCGACTACCATACCGAATATAATAAATCTTATCGATAATCGCATTCTTGACTTTTTCTCCGCTAGAAAAATCCCATTCATCATCGTGTATATTGCCATCCTGGTCGATGTAAATGACAAGATCCAGAGCAACGGATAATTTACCAAAGGGCAGAACGGGGCGAAGCGCGATCTGGTTCCAGATTTTTCCATCGATGGTTACAGCACCAAATGCTCCCTGAACTGATTTGTCGGCTGATGTAGTTTCCGGGTCCATTTCTTCTGATTGTCCTATCAGAATTTGCGTGGTCAAGATGATGATGATTGGTATGGATTTAAAGTTCATTTATTCACGGATTTACGTCAAGAAAATTACCCTGTGCTGTTAATCTGAACAATGAGTAAATCATTCAATATAAGTCTATCACTGATATTGAAAAATGAATAGTACATTACCATAGGTCATTTTTTAATTTTTTCTAGATTAAAAACCAAACTCGATAAAACCATTACCCAATTATTAGTTGATTGTTAGAGATGAAACAAATAAACAAATTTATTGTAAGACAAATAAGTTGAGAGTCTCACTTTTTTCTTAAATTAAATTATCGTTCAACCAGGTATAAAGATCAATATTTTTAAACATATCATTTTATTCACTTTTTGTTCAGCGATATTGTACTCTCAATCAAGCGAACTGAATTCCATTTCCCTTAAATCCAAATCCAATGGAATTGTTGTTCAATTGAAGATGAACAATTTACCAGACGTGAGTAACATCACGGCCTGGCAGGCCAGTTCGGGTTGGTTTTACATAACAATGTATAAAGTCAAAGGTGATTCTTCTTCTCTCATGCCACGCAAATTGCCTCCACAGGTTATAGATTTTCAAATCATTGAGAGTGATGAATCCATTCAACTGGGTATTCGTATTAAACAGCCCATTGAAAACCATGATTTTTTATTGGTAAAAAACTCAAACACTCTGGTGGCTTCGCTCCATTATTCTACGGAATATCTTGCCCAACTTGATACCGTAAAAAAGATGAATTTAGGACAACAGAATAAAGAGATGCCTCAAGAGATAAGGAATTGGCTCTATATCACTGGAACTGGGTTAACAGTAGCAGGATTACTTCTAGATTCAGATGATAGAATGAATTCGCAGACTCAAAGTGGGTTGGGTGTATTAATTACAACTATATTATTAGACCTTATTTGGTGATACTTTGAAAGACTCACTCTTATTTTTATCAATCGTTTGGGCAATTGTTTTTCTGATAATGGGCCTTTATATGAGGTTTAAATACAAAGATAAATTTGATGACCTGGACAAATAGGCTCCTTCTATTATTCTCAATCTGCACCTGTTTATATGGACGTGAATTGTCAGTGAAAGATTCCTACGATGCTCTTTTTCATTCAAGCGGCCCTGTTCATGCAACGCTGCATATCAATAATCTGATTCGACAAGGGGCCATTGGTTTAACAGATCTTGAAAAAGTTCGATTAAGTGAAATCGGACTTTCAGTACATGGGAACGAGATCATTGTTTTAAAATCTACAGTTCTAGACCAAACTTACGATTCCGATCATTTTCGTTTTTATTACACCTTAGACGAATCATCAAATGATGTAGTGGAAAATGAAGATTATGTAATAAACATGGGTGCCGTATTTGAAGAAGTCTGGTCTTTTTATATCGATTCAATGGGCTTTGACCCACCACCCCTGAATCCAAATAATGATCATGATCTTTATGAGATTTATATTGAATATTTATCACCAACTTATTTTGGACTGACTTTTGGAGAAGGATCAGGAGAATCTTGTCATGGATTTATTAAAATGAGAAATTCATATACTGCATCTCAGTTTAATAATCATACTGAATTAGAAAATATACAAGTGACTGCGGTTCACGAATTCTTTCATTCCATTCAATTTGGGTATAATTGTTATGAAAAATTTTGGTTCATGGAAGCATCCGCAACTTGGAGTGAAGATGAGTTATATGATAATATCAATGATTTTTATCGATATATCCCGAACTTTTTCTCAAATCCAAATCATGCGATTGGAACGGAGGGCACTTTCATGTATGGGACCTGTATCTTTTTCCAGTATATTGATGAACATTTGGGTGGACGGGAAACCATTCGAAAGAGTTGGGACTATTCAAGAGATTATGCAAGCCCAGTGAATGATATCAGTTTTTTAGCAATAGATGCAGCATTACAGGAAAATAATTTCAGTTTTGAAATCGCTTATAACCAAATGCGAATTGCAAACCAAATCTTAAGTTCCAGTGAAAATGCAGGCGTGTATTCCTATGAAGAAGCAGATGGCTATTTAACCGTAGTAAGTCCTCCTCCAAAAGAGGATTATTTCTTTTTTGAAAAAGGCGATATTGAATCAATTGATAATTATTCACTCCAACTTTATGAGTCCCATTATTATTCCCTTTCGACAGAAACACCCGTCGCAATATCATTAACTGAAGTCAACGGTGAATTTTCTTTTACATCAATTGTTAAAACGAGTGGTGGAGATCAGTGGATCGTAAAAAGCGGATTGGAACAGAATATTGATCCTGAAATTGGCATAGAATGGATTACCTTGATCGTTTCAGCATTGGGAGAAAATGAAAATGATTGGGATTATTCATTGAGTTTATCAGATGGGTATTCAGAAGATTTTACTTTTTACCCCCCATATCCTAATCCATCAAAGGGACAATCGGTTAATTTTGAATTTCAGGTCATTACTGAACAAACTATTGATTTCCAGATTATTGATATTTTAGGTCAAGTTATCTGGGAATATTCCAGTCATTATTCAAAACCGGAAGTAAAAACGATAACATGGGATGGAAAAAATAAATCTGGACAGCAAGTCGCAAATGGTGTTTATTTTGGAATCATGGAAGGAAAATCGGAACACAAAGTATTTAAAATCACATACCTGAAAAAATCAAATTGATTCTGTAAGTTTCCTTATCTCTTGCAATATTGCCAAATAATTATCCTTTCCATCTTCATATCTGATTTCATAATCCATAGGTTGGTGTTTTCTTGATTTTAAGACCACATTGGCACCTGCTTCTTTTCGAGCAACTATATTTATATTAGCTAAAAATTCTTCATAATTATTCAATTCAATTCTGTATTCTTCTAGTTTTTTTGCGATCATGGTTATATTCTTTGAATAATCTGTTCCAGGATGCTCAAATAAAGATTCATTCAAGACTTTATTAAAATAATCCAGGTGTGGTTGTAAAAGATCTCGCTTATACCGCAAGTTATAAATTGTCTTTTTTAGTGGAATAGTAATTTCATCCAAATATATAATCTGTTTCTTTACTTTCTTGAATCCCTTATTTAGACCTTCTTTACTTTTGCTGTACTTACGTTGAGCTTTTTGGATTTCGACACTTTTTTCTCGGATCGAAGTCCGATAAGTCAGCTTAGTTTTTGGGTAAATAGAATCCAAACCAGCAGACTTTGACCTTTTTAATCTCTTGACTATTTTTATCAGTTCTTTAGTTACACTATCCATAGTGAAAATGGATGATTCCATCAGTGCATACTTAGGTTCGAGTTTTTCATAGATCCTAAAGTCATTATCAAGATAATAGCGCAATTCGTTTCTCATGATTCGGTCTAGTTCTTTCAAATCCCTATTTACTGTTTTTGACCATTGTCGTGTATTCAGAATCTGGACATCTACCGCATAAACATCCTGAAGTTTCCAAGGTTTCACACGGCCTGCACATCCTGAAAATAAAAACAGGGTTCCCGCAAGTGCGAAAACCCTGTTTAATTTGGAAAAAGTTTGAATCAAGTCGTTAATTCTCCAATGCTGTCCAGTTTAAGTAGATCATCATAGCCTCCAATAGGCTTTTCATCAATGATAATTTGGGGAACTGTATGCCCACCGGTCAATTCAAAAAGATCATCACGACTCCACCCTTTTTCTTCGATATTTATCTCTTCGAATTCTAACCCCCGTTCAGACAGAAAACGTTTCGCATAAATGCAGGATGGGCACCAACTTGTTGAATATATTTTTACCATTTTACCTCGTTATTTTAAGAAAACCAGTTTTTGTACTTTTGTTTTTTCTCCATATTTCATTATAAGAAAATATGATCCTGATGATACAGATTTTCCAAAATTATCTATTCCATGCCAGGCAATCTTATACTGTCCTGGAGCCATCATTCCATTTTTCAAAATAGTAACTTCTCTTCCCAGGATATCAAAGACAGTCATTTTTACAAATTCACCATAAGGAATTATCAAATCAAAATGTGCCACAGGATTAAATGGATTCGGATAGGCCGGGCTCAAAATAAAATCATTGGGAGTTAATTTATTATCCAACGTTAAGGATGCGACATAATTATCAGGTGCTTCTGTAGTAAAACGGATGACTCTTTCATTAGCCAATGGTGCTGCACCCGGCGAATAGACATTATTGAAAACATATTGAATGCCGTAATTCTTTGTTGGAGATTCAATCCCCACTGTGGAATAATTCTTGGTTACATCCACATCTTCAATTTCGAGATATTGGAATTCAATCACACCATCACCACTTTCCGTAGGCATGGCATTCTGATCGTATAAAATAATCTCAAATGTTTCTTCTGTAATTTCATCATAACCATTCAAGGCCCGAGACCATTCAATAATAAATCGTCCATTATCTTCATCATACCAGGTAAACACTTTAATCCATACATCAATCTCGTCATCATTATTGGTGTCGATTGTTTCTAAATCATCAGAAAAGGGTGCCAGCATCGCTTTCGGCCCCATATACATAGGAATGGACATATTCCAGAAATAATCTATGTAACAAAGCTCAAAGGATGTCCAACCATTAGAACTGACTGTAATCTGATTATAATCAATACCATGATACTTGAAGGTAAATGGCAATTCAATATTTTCATGATCATCATCACCCAATTGGTAATAAGTGCCATTATTTCCACCATAATTGGGATCCAACTCTATCCAATCAAATGTTGGCGTTTCATCAAACCCTGCATCTGTATCATCATAAGCCCAGTAACCATAATTATTCGGTGCCACAGGGATATTATCCGAGGGTGGTTCAATATGGAGTGGAACTTCCTGACTGAATATGGAATGTCCATTTTTTAAAAATTCTACCAGAAAAGTAATATCACTGCCGTAAGCCACATCGCCAATATCAATTGTATAATTGGTCACCTGAGACAAAGTTTGAAATGGTGCAAAAGTTGAAAACATATCTGATGCCGGATCTAAAATTGCCGTTGCACCTTCTGATATTGCTTCAATCGAAACCCAAATTCCAGAATAAGTTCCATTAGAAAAATTGCTAATGGCCAGAGATGGATCGATTGTTGTATTTGGTGTGACAGAATTTTCAAATGAAATATCGAAAACGGGGATTTCTGAATCAATCACAAATTCGCATATGATATTTCCGTTTCCGTCATTCAATGCTCCCAAAGCACCTTGCCCTACATCTGTATAATAAATTGCAAATTCGATACTCTGTAATGTTGTTATTTCACCCGCGTCCAATCCTGGTATATTTACTGAAAATAAATTGGGTTCAACACCATTTGAAAAGATGATTTCTCCTGTAAAAGCATTAATAGAACCTTCTGAATCGTTTTTTAACTCTAAAGTAAGATTGATCAATTCCCCAAGAGTCGGTTTATCTCCTCCATTTTCACTTATCACATTCATATTTGCAATAGAGATGTCAGAGCTTGCTGGTTGAATAACAACACTCGTATGACCTTGAATAAATCCACCTTTATTGGCATATACTTCTAACTGCATACCAGCATATGCATCTAAACTCGTTAGAAAATGGCCTTCATCATCTGTTATTCCTTTTGACAATAATTGATCATCATCCATAATACTGATCACCGCATAGTTAACTGTACTCCCTGAAGTATTCGTCAAAGTCAGGTCAACAAGGCCATCATTGGCATAAATATCTTCAACATTCATTGTGAATTGCCCCGGAGTATCTATATATACTGGTAAAGATGGATCTCCGAGAATATTGTAAACGTGGGCATAAAATTCCTGTGCTTCACCAGGACCATTCTGAGCTGGAAATTCTTTTAATAATCCTGACTGTCCTGCCTGCATGGCTGGACCCAATTCCACCACACCATGATTTAGCATGGCATCAAAGGTATAGGCATTGATTACATTATTATATTTTGTACTGGTGTGGAGATCCGATGGACCGATAAATGCTACTCCACCTTTTGGTATTGAAGGTGTTCCTCCACGTAAAACAGATTCCGATAAGCACGGATCCACATTGTTGGCAAAATCGTTGGAGTTACAAACCCAGCCGAAAAAAACAGGTGTTAGCCAACCATTGTTAAGATCATTCACATCGTCCGTGTGAAATTCGGGATAATGCCAACCATTTG
>JABHKE010000198.1 GCA_018692355.1 Fidelibacterota bacterium | reverse complement strand
TTAGCTTTTTGTTTGTATCTTTTCTTTGGGTCATGGCTTTTCTCCTTATTATTTGCTTCTTGTCAAAACAAATTTAAGAAAAAACTGTGACCCCTTTTTTTAAAGTACAGAAAATTATGGACATAACTCACCCTGTAATTTTCTTTAATTATCCTATTGGAATATTCAATGAACCATATAATTGTTTTTCTCGCCTTTTCTATTTTAACCTTTGCTCAGCCCTTGAGTGAGGATCTGGCCTATCAAACTGTTTCAGGTCATCTACAGGGATCCAATATCCCAGAAGCATATATAAGGGAAGCATTCACTCACGATGAAATAAAAATTCATAAAGAAATTGCAGAAAAATTTGCTCGACCTTACGAAAAGAAAACCTGGAAAGTTTATCGAAAAATTTTTGTAAAAGATTCCAGAATAAAAGCCGGGGTAAAGTTTTATAAAGAAAATATTGAATTAATAAAAACAGTCTCCAGTGAGTATAAAGTAGATCCATTTATTATAGTTACCATTGCGGGCATCGAAAGCAATTACGGCTCTCACCATTCCCAGTATTCTGTTTTTAACTCATTGTATTCTCAAATACATGACATGCCAAAAAGAGCAAAATGGGCATCAAAGGAATTGGCGGAGTTTATAAAATATTGCTACAATGATCAGTTGGATCCCCAGGAAATTGGCGGCTCATATGCTGGGGCCTTTGGATTTGGACAGTTTATTCCATCCAGTTTTAACAACTTTTCGGTGGACTTTAATGAAGATGGCGTAAGGCAGCCCTATGACTGGCCAGATGTATTGGCAAGCATTGCTAATTATCTGCGACTAAATGGCTACACGCCTAACAGTAATAATTATGATAGAGATGGAGATATTTGGAAATCAATTTATGCCTATAATCATGCAGACAATTATGTCATGGCTGTTTTAGAGTTAAGAAATGAAATAAAAAATCAATCGCTATCGGAAGGAACTACTAAAGATTGAAACAACCCTCACGGGGCACCAACACTGAATACAATCAACATGTTGCCCTAAAATATCAGTTATATAATTCTTTCTTCTTAACCCTGCCCCTGGGTGGCGTAAAAGACGTAGGCATTCTAATCCCGGTTTTGGCAGAAACGTGTCGGACAAAACTCCAGCAAGGCGAAACACCAAAGAACATTATAGAGCAGTTCTTAACAGAACAGCCAAACACAAAAGACCAGAAAGCGAAATTTGATTTTCTATTTCGCGTTATACAATTTGTTGAAAGACAGGTGGTTTTAATAGACGCATTAGAAGATGCAACGTTTGAAGATTTAAATAACTTGAACGGTCCCGGCTCGATTTCTAGCTTGTTAACCCAGGCAAAGGAGGAAAAAAAGACAAATACGCTGCTAGAAAAAATAAATAATTTTTCAATACGTCCCGTTTTAACTGCGCACCCCACACAATTTTATCCCGGTCGTGTATTAGCAATTATTACCGATTTAACGGATGCAATTAAAAGAAATAAAACAGGTTTGATTAATACTTATTTAATGCAGCTCGGGATGACACCATTTTTCAAGAAAAAAAAACCTACCCCCTACGACGAAGCGGTGAATTTAACATGGTATCTACAAAATATTTTTTACAATAGCGCCGGGAACATTATTTCATCACTTAGAAAAAATCTTTCTTTAAACCCGGGACACCTTCAATTAATTCAACTGGGGTTTTGGCCCGGCGGTGATCGCGATGGAAACCCTTTTGTAAATACAGACATAACACTCAGTGTTGCCCGACGCTTAAAAGAAACTATTTTAAAATGTTATTATTCAGATATTAGAATCATTCGAAGGCGAATTTCATTTACAGGAGTTTATGAGAAACTCTTGGAGATTGAACAACAATTATTAGAAAGTATTCGTGGAAAAGAATCATTGGACTGCGATTCTTTTAAAAATGGGATTCAATCAATTTTAGACGACTTAAACACACATCATAAAGGCGTTTTTAAAGAGCTCCTTGAAGATTTTCTCGATCGGATTACATTATTTGGATTTTATTTTGCTGCCCTGGATTATCGACAAGATAGAAGCGTTATTGAAAACACACTAAAACATGTTTCTTTAGACACATTGTTGGAACAGGATATTACCGCAGAGACTCTATTTAATATTGAAAAACCAATAGATATTTTACCATCGACAGATGATCGAATTGGCGATACACTTGAAACATTTAAAACGATAAAAAGGATTCAAGAAACAAATGGAGAACAGGGGTGTCACCGGTATATTATTTCGAATTGCCAAGGTGAAATGGATATTGCAAGCGCCTATTTTTTAGCAAAACAAACTGCCTTTCCAGGCGAAAAGATTCCTATAGATTTTATTCCACTTTTTGAAACAATTGATGATTTAAAAAACGCAGAAAAAATAGTAACTGCATTATTTGAAAATAATATTTATAGAACACATTTAACGCAAAGAAGTAATAAACAAACAATTATGCTCGGTTTTTCTGATGGTACAAAAGACGGAGGTTATTTAAGCGCGAATTGGAATATTTATAAGACGCGTGAATCACTGTCATCGTTATCTGAAAAATATGGTATTAAAGTAGTTTTCTTTGATGGGCGAGGAGGTCCACCAGCCCGAGGCGGAGGAAATACACATAATTATTATGTGTCTTTGGGGTCAAAAATTGCATCAACAGAAATACAAATCACCATCCAGGGTCAAACAATATCCAGCAAATTTGGAACCATTGAATCCGCTCGATTAAATTTAGAACAACTCATGACCGCCGGATTAGATAACTTAATTTTTGACGATGAACACAAAAAGCTTAAAGACAAAGAACGAACCGTTTTAAATGACATGAGTCGGTATTCATTGGACGCATATACAGAATTAAAAAATCATGAGATTTTCACACCTTTTCTAATGAAAATGTCACCATTAAAATATTATAATCGGACTAATATTGGCTCACGTCCAGACAAAAGATCAAATTCAGACGAACTGGATCTGAGCCAGTTAAGAGCCATCCCATTTGTGGGTGCATGGTCTCAGTTAAAACAAAATATCCCAGGGTATTATGGGTTAGGAACTGCCTTAAAAAAAATGGAAGATCAGGGGAAAATAGACGATGTTTGTTCACTATATAACCAGTCGGGTTTTTTTAGAGCATTAATTGAAAACTCTATGCAAAGTATGTGTAAAACATATTTTCCCTTAACGCACTACATGAAAGACGATCCCGTTTATGGTGAGTTTTGGACCATACTTAAAAGGGAATATGATTTAACTGAAACCCTTATTTTGAAAATTTCTGGACAAAAGGAATTATTAGAAAAAAACGAAAGTATAAAAGCATCTATTGCACTTAGGGAAGAAACCGTATTACCTCTCCTCGTTATTCAGCAATACGCTTCAATGAAATTGAGAGAAAATAATTTAATTGATGCACAAAAAGAAACACTGGAAAAAATCATTATACGATCTCTTTTTGGAAATATTAATGCTTCTAGAAATTCAGCTTAAAGTGATTAATTTCCTTCAATGAAGCGCAGAAACTTTATCAAAACAGGATTAATGGGTACGGCCGCAATAAGTATGGCGCCTACAGCATTATTAAGCAGGCAGGACTGTAATGTAACCAATAATGATATACTGGGGCCCTATTGGGCCGAAAATCACCCCTACAGAGCGATTTTAGCCAATATAGACGAACCAGGTACACGTATACATATTGCGGGAACGGTAAAAGCGAATGATTGCGAAACTCCTATTCAAAATGCCATTGTTGATGTGTGGCACGCCAATGATGATGGATGTTACACCATATTTCAGGAATGTGATTCAGGGAACACCGATGAGGACCCCTATAATCTACGTGGGCAAATGTTGACGAATGAAAACGGTGAATATGCTTTTGAATCAATTTGGCCAGGATACTATCCAGGGCGCCCAAGACATTTTCATTATAAGATCAAAACACCAGAAAATCTTGAACTGGTTACGCAGTGTTATTTTTTAATTGATCCAGAGGTTGACGATTCATGGATCGCAAACCATCTAGGCCTGGTAATTCCATTAGAAGAAGGAATAGATGGGCTTTATGGAACTTTTGATATAGTTATGGATGAAGATGGTAGCCAAGTTAGCTCGGACGAACACCAATCTCTGATTCCCCAAGAACCGTATTTAAAAAACAATTATCCAAACCCGTTTAATAATTCAACACAAATTGAATTTGGTATTACAAAATTAGAATATGTCAGCATTAGTGTTTATGATGTATCTGGAAAGTGGATAATAAACATAGTTGATAAGAAAATGTTGCCGGGGACACATAAACTTAGGTGGAACGGTAAAAACTCATTGGGGAACCACGTGCCATCGGGGAATTACTTATTGGTAATGAGAAGCGGCAGCTTAATCAGATCAAGAAAAATTTTGTATTTGAAATAAAAACATATTTTCAAGTAAATGTAAGCGTTATTAAATAAATTTTTCTTCTAAATATTTTAAAATGAATGTAAATCATGTTCATTTGAATATATCACGTAGGTTATAAGACAATATTATATTATTTAAGTAGCTGTTATTATTATACTAAGGTTATTAACGATTAGATGATAAAAATTATGAAGTTTAAAAGGTTAGAAATAGTGCATTTTAAAATACATCATCAAAGGTTGAATATAAAGGATGCAGTGATTTATAAAATAATATATTAACTCATGGTGAAGTTAATAAAGCAATATTACAAAAAATAAATTAATGTATTTATATATTATTTTATCAAGTATCGACTTAAAAATTTAAACAGATATTTAAGGTATTCAAGAACCTAATCAAATTTTAATAGAGAAATATTGATGAACATATGTATAGAATTACCGAATTATATATGTAACTGATTATTAAAGACTTATCGTATAATTATGGATTATATTATAAAATATTATATAATATAATTATAGATTATTACTAACATAATAACATGCATTTATAACTGATGTTTTTGTTAAAAATATTGAGTATATATTTGGCAGTGGTAATAATAATCAGGAAATAGACATGAAATAAACAGATTGACTAAAAATATATTATTTTAATGTGTTTTCTCACAAACATGATATCTTATAATAATAGTTCATAATTATAAATACTATTAAACTTGGATGATATTACCTATAATAATATGAGAAATATTAACCAAATATTACTTAGTATAGAAGATTATTAGTATTTGTTAATATAGGACTTATAGAATATTCAAAAGATAATTAAAATTTATATATTCTCTATTATTTCTAATTTAATTAATGATCACAAAAACTTATCTTTTTACTTTATGCGAAACCCCACCATAGGTAGAGAGCACTACAATGGTATATAATATGTGTTTCAATGTTGTATAATTAAATCATCAGGATTTTTTCAGTTTAATTATTCAATATAGCACAGTTAAGGTTATTCATAAAAAATTAATTGGCTAAAATAGTATGAATTATAATGATAATTGATTAGCAGTATAATTAGAATAATATATTAAAATAAAATATACATTTACTTATATTTGAGATGTTATGTAAGTATATGATTATAAAAAATATAGGATATATAATGTGTAGAAATAATGTAAAAATTAATAAATAGGATATCTTAAATAGTGGAAAAATACTTCCCATTAAAATGATCACAATAATACCAATTATGAAAGAAAACCATATACATAATTATATAAAAATAATAATGAATCAATGTGAATATATTTTACACTAATTATTTTAAGACATTATTCATGTTTATTATAATACCCAACACTTTACTGATCTTTGTATGTTTATTGGCTTATTGCAAAGAGTGCTAAACTATATTCTATATCATTCCGTATCTTAACATTACATGTGTATCATGACCTAAAAAATAAAAAAATATATTTCATAAGTTATTGACAACAAGGGATATAGCTAAATATTAAAGGAATAATAAGGATTGTTTTTATTTAATAATAATATTAACTCCCATAGGAAGAAATAATCGGAAAACTATACAAACTTACCGCATATATGTATCTGAATTCTTTTCTGGCGGCATTATAGCTCAATTTTGCCCTTGTGCTATCAGGCTTAACATATTTAATGGGGTTAATAGAAGGAATAAAGAGAATAGTATATATAGACTATTGAACAGTATTTGGGATTATATTAAATCAAGCCAAGTAACTACTTTAAATTTTTTCTTATATAGAGCTATACACTATTAAAACGTCACAGGCAATTCAATCTCAGTGCCGTTTCTATCAATTAATACGGAAATGGTCATTCCGGGCTTTAATTGTTCTAGTCTGTCCATGTATTCATAAATATCATTAATGGGTTTTCCATCCATGGATTTTATCACATCTCCCTTTTGAATTCCTGCTTTTGCTGCCGGCCCATCCGTTTTTGAGATTCCATCCACCTCTAACCCTTTCTTGGTGCTTCCATAAGAAGGGACAATTCCGAATGTAACCTTGAATTTTGTATTCCTTTGCATTCGGCCTTCTTTAGGACCGGCTTCTGTAAACACCGGTCTTTCAGGTAGTCGAGATAATTTATATGTGACATCATAAACAAGATCTAATATATCTTTTTCGCCCTTTAAATTAATGAGTTTCCATGAGTCTTCTGGTGTGTGGTATTCATTATGGAAACCGGTGAAAAAGAAAAGTACTGGAATATCTTTTGTGTAAAAAGCAGCATGATCACTTGGTCCATATCCAGGTTTAGTCATGTTTAATGTGAAATTACGTCCGATAGATTCTTTTTTAAGGAGAGGTTCAAACAAAGGCGATGTACCAACCCCACCTACAGTTACTGATGAATCCTTCATTCTTCCTATCATATCCAAATTGATCATGGCTGTTATATTCTCAAGATTAAACAGAGGGTTTTCCATAAAATATTTCGCACCTAACAATCCTTTTTCTTCTGCGTCAAATCCTAAAAGAATAATACTTCTCTTTAATCGGCTTTTATGGGTAACAAGTTTGTGTGCTAGTTCTAAAAGACCAGAGGTTCCTGATGCGTTGTCATCTGCGCCAATATGTGTACCTGTTGTATCCGGTTTGCGTGAACCGGTGCCTGCCCCACCCATTCCTAGATGATCAAAGTGTGCACCTATAACAATATATTCATTTCTATATTTTCGGTTTCCGCTTTGAATAAGTCCAACAACATTGGCTGCCCGAGATTGAATGGGATTTAAATCCACGGATGCATAGATGGAGACGGGCAATTTGAAGGAGACCGTCTTCAAAGATTTATTCATTGTTTTTTGAATATTTTTACGAGTCCGCCCCACAACTTTAAATAGTTCGTCTGCCATTTCATTTGAAAGATGAATTGCTGGAATGCCCGCATTAGAATAACCCGCAGTGTATTTCAATGGATATATATCATTATCTTCAATTTGAGATACATAAATAATACCTAAAGCCCCTTTGTCGCGAGCAACCAGCATTTTTTTATGAAGTCCCGAATGTGGTGTGTATAAAGAATGTTGATTGTTTCTCTCTGGACCGTGCCGCATGACAATGACCCATTTCCCTGCTACATCCACCCCATTATAATCATTCCACTTTAATTCTTTTTCATCGATGGAAAACCCATATCCCGCGAACACAGCAGATGCAGAAACAGTTTCATTACCAGAAAACCAAACGGGCATATAATCACGCCCAGTCACAAGACTATCACCATCAATAATCATAGAATTATTTTTTCCTAATTCAATCCCATCCGTGATATTGAAAGGTTGGACAAACGACCCATTTTCCCCACCGGGCCTTACACCAAAAGATTTGAATTGCCGAATTAGATAAGAGATTACATCTTTAGATTCCCGGGTTCCGGGATAACGGCCCGCTCTGTCTTTATGTGATAAATACCGAATATGGTCCATAATATCATTCTCAGTGATAGATGGAGAAGACCCAGATTGGTATGTACCGATATTTTTCATCTGTATCATGGCCAAACCAAGGATTACAATTAAAATATATGCGTAAAGTGAATTGGTGTTCTTATTCATAGCGTTTTAAAATTTAAGGAAAAAATCGGAAGACAAAGATAAAGGAATTAATTTTCTCCCATGAAAAATTCTATCGAAATTAATGTAAAACCAAATTATGTTCCTGAAAGATCAAGCCCTGTTCGCTCATACTATTTATTTTCTTATCATATTACCATCTTTAATAGGGGCGGTAATCAAATTGAACTTTTAAGTCGCTATTGGCATATCACCGATGGGCATGGTAACACAGAAGATATCCATGGACCCGGTGTAATCGGGGAACAACCAAAAATACTCCCAGGTGAATTATTTGAATATACTAGTTTTTGTCCTCTTCCAACGCCAATGGGATTTATGGAAGGGAGTTTTCGGATGGTAGATGACAGCGGAAATGAATTTGACGCAATCATTAATCCTTTCCGACTAGTGGCCCCCCAAGTTTTGAATTAATTTTTTAAATCAAGTCCGAGCAGATCAGATACTTTGAAGGCGATATCTGTAATAGACATGGATTTAATTGGACCTTTATTGATGCCGCGCCCAGTAGCAATATAACCCGTTTTTAATATTTTACGTCTCGGGTCTCCGCCATGAGACCCGCCAGGCTTATCTGTAATAAAGGGCTGATCATTACTGCGTACAAACCCATATCCATCATTAGCCAATAAGACGAAATCAGTTTGTTGCGATGCCCAAAGTATGCCATTCATATGACGCTGTTCTAATATTTCAAATGCATCCTGCTTGGACAATAATAAACGAACTCTTTTCTTAAATTCCCAATCAGTAGGATCTTTAAGCCGAACAAAACCAGATCCGCCAGAACCGAGGCATACTACTTTCCAATCAGAAATAGAACCATTATTTAATGTGAGCCAACCCTCCTTTTCAAATAAACGATTTAAACTCACCTGTTTTTCAAAATCCCTAAATCCATGATCTCCTGTGATGATAAGCGTTGTTGATTCCCATAATTTATTATCGTCTAAAAAAGCCATGATATTTCCTACCAATGAATCCATGAACATGAATGCATCCTTAGCTTCATTCGATGATTTCCCAAATGCATGTTGGATAAGATCGGTCTCAATCATGTGGTATAAACTTAAATGAGGTGCTTTGCGGGCAAAAGCATCCATGAAGATTTCGTGAAGTAAAAGATCTCTATTATATCCTGATGGATTGCCGTCTTCTGGCACGGCCCCACGTACTTTAGCTGATTCCAAAAACGATTCCGGGCGGTCGTGTTTTCGCACAAGATCGATCGTTGAGATAGTGTCATTGACTGATTTTATTTCTGGGATCATCCAGTCCATTTTTGCTCCGACCGAAACGGGCCAACTTACACCCAAGGTGACCAGCCCATTTTGTGCTGCTTTTGTAATGAGCGTTGGCACTTCTATGGAGTCTGCATACCAATACCAATCGACAAAATTATTTTTTGGCACAAAAGGCCGATTGTTTACGATTCCGTGTTTAGCCGGTGTAACACCGGTGATCATAGATGTATGAGATGGATATGTTAGAGAAGGAAACACAGTTTGAACATTTGTGCAATATTCTCCATCTGCCATAAGCCGGGTCAAGTTTGGGAAATCTTTTGTATAGGCGGGGTTGTTTAAAATATCACCGCGTAGTCCATCAATGGAAATAAGTATCACTCTGGGATCAGACCAATTTCCCCTTGGGCCACCGCAGGAGATAAAACATAAAATAATAAATATCGGAAAAATTTGTTTCATAGAAGTACGTGTAAAACGATAATGCTTACTGGTAATTTAAACCCATGGAAATAAGTCGTACTAAAATAATTGCTACAGTAGGACCCAGTTGTTCAACATTGGAAATAGTCCAATCACTCGTTGATCAGGGCGTAAACTGTTTTCGGGTAAATTTGTCTCATGGAACCGCAGAAGATAAACAATCCTATTTTGATCTGATTAAATCCACTCGTCTCCCTTCCGGGAGTCGTCCGGCAATCTTGGCGGATCTTGCCGGGCCCAAAATTCGAGTGAGCGGGCTCGAATCTGACTATGAATTAAATGAAGGGGACATTGTAACCATCAGTAATGAAAAGATGGGTAAAAATGTCATTCCCGTTTCAAAAGGTGTAAAATTTCAGAAAGTTGATGAGGGTGCACAGATTTTGATTAATGATGGTCGTATTGCATTGGAGGTTGTAAAACATGTTTCAAATTCCACACTTGAATGTCAAACGATTGTTGCCGGCGCTGTGGAAAATCGCAAAGGTGTCAATTTCCCAGGTGTGGCTCTGGACGTTCCCAGCCTTACAGAACAGGATGAACAGGATCTGGAATTAGCGTTAAAAAATGGTGCAGATTGGATTGCGCTTTCTTTTGTTCGATCCCCTCACGATTATGATCTGGTTCGTTCTCGTGTTCGAGATCTAGGTTTTGCTGTTCCTATTATGGCAAAAATTGAAAAATGGGATGCAGTTCAAAATCTGGATGGCATCATTGATGCATTTGACGCAGTCATGGTAGCCCGAGGAGACTTAGGTGTGGAGCTCCCCCTAGAGCGTGTGCCGTTGATCCAAAAAGAAGTAATTGATAAAGCCACACAAGCCGGGAAGCCCGTAATTATTGCCACTCAAATTTTAGATTCAATGACTGATAGGCCGATTCCAACCCGCGCAGAAGTCAGCGATATTGCCAATGCAATCTTAGATGGTGCTGATGCGCTAATGGTTACTGGTGAAACAGCAATGGGTAAATTTCCGGAGAAAGTTGTTCAAGTGTTAACTCGGGTGATTGAGGAAACGGAAGCAGCCATTAATTATCAGGACTCTTATATTGCACGTGGAAAAAAACATCTAAACACAGCACAAGCAATTAGTCACGCGGCATGTTCGGTTGCTTATGACCAGGATATTAAAATTTTAATTACCATGACCCATAGCGGAAGTACCGCTAGAATGGTCTCACGATATCGACCGGCATCCCGCATCATTGCCATGACACCCATTGAAGAGATATCACGCCAGCTTTCAATTGTGTGGGGAATCACGTCCATTGTAATCAAGGAATATAATTCATCGAGTGAAATTCAAGATGTTGCCAATGCCGTTTTATCACGTGAAGAAATTCTCAAGGAAGGTGAGAAATATGTGATCACTGGCGGTGTGCCTGTAGGCGTACCGGGGACAACAAATTACTTATCCGTTTTTAAATTCGCCTGAACAAATTTATTATTTAATAAAAAAAAGGCATTAACGCATAATGTTTAAGATAAAATTATTTTCTACATTTATTTTTACGACTTTTTTAATAGCCGATATTCCTCCGGGATATTATGATGACGCCGAAGGATTAGATGGGGAGCCATTACGCCTGGCTTTACATAATATTATTGATGACCACATTCCACAAAGTTATAGTTCGCTGTATGGTCATTTTCAATCAACAGATGCAAAACCCGACGGGACTGTGTGGGATATGTATTCTGATGTTCCCGGCGGAACACCACCCTATATTTACAATTTTACAAGCGCAGACCAATGCGGGAATTATGGGGGGGAAGGAGATTGTTTTAACCGAGAGCATTCTTGGCCAAAAAGTTGGTTCAACGAGGGCATGCCCATGAACACGGATCTGTTCCATATTTATCCAACAGATGGCTATGTGAATGGCATGCGATCCAACCATCCCTATGGGGAAGTAGCAAGCACAACTTGGACATCGCAAAATGGCAGCCAACGTGGAAACATGAATTCTTATAACCACAACGGGACAGTTTTTGAGCCAATTGATGAATATAAAGGAGATTTTGCCCGAACCTATTTTTATATGTCAACACGTTATTATACTGAGGATTCCGGGTGGGACGATAACGATATGGTAAATGGTTCAAACCTTAACGGCTGGGCTGTAGACATGTTAATGGATTGGCACCTACAGGATTCTGTAAGCCAAAAAGAAATTGATCGAAATAATGCCGTTTATGCAATTCAAGAAAACAGAAACCCTTTCATTGATCATCCGGAATGGGTAGGCTGTGTTTGGGGAGAGTGTGATTCAGGTACTGCAAATCTTCCGCCCATAGCCAATGCTGGGCCAGATCAGATTGTTGCTGAAAATCAATTAGTAACCTTAGATGGATCTGAATCATATGATGATGAAGAAGCACCTATTGACCTATCTTATATATGGACAGCCCCAACCGGGATATTGCTGAACGATGCAACTTCACCCGCGACTAGCTTCACCACACCAATAGTTGATGATTCAGTTGACTTTATTTTTGGATTGATTGTATCTGATGGAGAACTTGATTCAGACCCGGACTCTGTAACCATTACAGTTTTTCATACAAATATTGCCCCCGTGGCTTATGCTGGGCCCGATCAAAACATTATGGAGAATGAATTGGTTATTTTAGATGGGACAGGATCATCTGATTTCGAAAATGTAAATCTCTCTTATTCCTGGACAGCACCTGTTAATATTGAATTAGATGATCCAACACAATCCACGCCAACTTTCATTTCACCTGAAGTTAGTGATTCCACATTTTTATTATTTACGTTAATCGTTTCCGATGGCGAATTAGAGTCCGACCCAGATTCTGTGACCGTAACCATTCTGAATTCATTAGGTTTTATATCTAATATATTCCCGGCAGAATTTGAGCTTCGCCAACCATTCCCCAATCCATTTAACCCAACAACCACAATCCAATTTAATGTTCCGGTCATGGATACACGTCATGTGATATCTCTAAGCGTATTCGATATAACCGGTAGCATGGTTGAAACGCTGGTCAATGGCACAATGGAATCAGGTCAATATGAAATTCAATGGGATGCATCACAGCATGCCAGTGGTATATATTTCTTGAAAATGGATTCAGGATCTTCGATAGAGCAAGGACGTGGTTATATAAAAAAACAAAAAATGATTTTGATGAAATAATTTTGTAATTACAGGGCATTTATCCTTCGATCAAATAAAGAGTATTTTTATATAATGTTGAAAATTATTCAATCACCTAAATGGATTCATAGGCTGATTTTTCTTTGTCTTTTGGGAGATGTTTCCATGGGAGAACCTAATCATCAAGCTACATACATTACTGGGACCATTATAGATTCCACAGATTTTTCACCGCTTGAATATGCATCCATTTCTGTAATTAATCCCGGGACCAATTATAAGATATTAATCGGTGGCCTATCGGATGAAAACGGTGAGTTTTCTATCCGTCACACACTTATTGGTCATTACACAATAGAAGTAGAATATATTGGCTACGAAACAAGGGCATTTCCTGACCTAAAGTTTTCTGATGAAGAAAACTATACAATTGATGTGGACCTTGGAAAGTTTAACCTTTTACCCAAAGTGATAAAACTGGAAAAAGTGGACGCCGTCGGATTTAAATCTCCTTTAAAAGTTGGTCTTGATAAAAAAACATTTACTATTACGAAAGCAGAATCAATTTTAAACCAATCTGCAGAGTCAGCCTTAAGAAAAATCCCATCCGTGGATGTTGATATAGATGGTGTAATATCCATAAATGGCGATCAAAATATAACGGTATTGATCAATGGATTAAGATTAAGCGGGACACATGGTGAAAAAAATCCATACCTGGATTTAATTACCACCGGGTTCATTGAAAAAATAGACGTAATTACTAATCCATCTGTTGCTATGGATCCAAATGGTATGGGCGGCATTATTAATATTATTTTAAAAGATGATATAATAGAAGGCTTTCATTCATCAACTTCATTCACGTATGGAAACCACAATCGGTATAATGGTTTATTGAGGTTAACGTATAAAAAGAAGAAAATAGAATTTGAATTAACAGGATTTGGAAAGTCAGATTTTTCCGCCTTGAATAGTGAGCGAGAATATGAGTGGCAGTATGACTCCTTTAGCTTGGGAAGCATCCAGAAAAAATCTACTACTGGAAATCCACTAACCGGTGGGATAAGCCTTGGTTCCACGCTGACTTTTTCAGATCGTAACATCCTTCACTTAGGATCTTTTTTCACGGCTTTTAATCATTCATCAAGAGATTCGATTCACCACCAGTTTCCGGTAGAATATGATATGACATCCAATGATAATAAACGCGGATGGAACCTGGATGGAAATCTGATCCATGCGCTCAAGTTTTCTAATGATCGCTCCTTAACAACAACAGCTGCATTTGCTCAATCTGGAGAACATCAAAAAGAGATTAATGATCGAAATTCAAATGGAACTGGTCCCGATGATCACAGCCATATTTACCTGGATGATGCCATTGAAACAAAAGAAATTGAATCAGTATATAAAACCGAATCCCCACGGTTTGGAATGATTCAGGGCGGCGCATCTTATCAATCTTTGGCGATTAATAGCGAGTTAGAATATCTCCATGCACCCTATGGATTTGACTTTAATGAGCAGGTATCTTCAGGATATTTCAGGGTTCAAAAGTCATTGAAAAGCATGCTTAGTTCCTTGAGTGCTGGTATACGCATTGAGCAGAGAAATACCAGCACAGGCGTTTATGATATTGAATTACCGGATAGTCACCAACACACAGATACATCGAATGTTTTTGTTGCCTTGATTGACTCATCTATTGCCAATTCCCCCCCGGCTCAAAAAGAACTTTATTTGTATCCTGAATTGAAAACAGGATTTACGTCCATGGATAAAAAACTTTCCATAATCATGAAATACGGACGGCGTATTAACCGAGTAAAATTAGCCATGATAAATCCATTTCCGGTTAGCATGATAGATGAATATCATGTTAGAAAGGGGAACCCATTTTTAAAACCGGAACTAGTGGATATATATCAAATTAATTTTTCTTTCAGGTTAAACACAAAACAACACCCCATGTTTACTGGAAATATTATTTATAAGGATATTCAGGATTTAATTCAATGGCATGATGTGGATTTTGTAACCATCAATGATCAATCCTTCGAAATATTAACGGCAGGCAATGTGGCAAGTGGAAAATCTCTTGGGTACGATTTTGCACTATCTCTTTCACCTACAAAAAATATCCGATTGATTTTTGATTATAATAATTGGATACAAAAAACTAGCGGAAAAGGGGAAACAGATCTTATTGGAAATTCATCAGGCAGTATAACCGATGCTCAGATTAGGATTGCGCTGCCATGGAAAGTTGATTTTGAATTATGGTACCGCCACTATGGAAAACACAAAATCCCCATAGGTGAAATTTCTCCATACTATTATGTAGACCTGTCTTTTGGAAAAGCGATTATAGATAAAAACATATATTTAACATTTTCTGTCCATGATCTATTTAATACCCGCATCATGGATATTTATACAGAACAAGCAATTACCAACCCAACCAGCGGTGTGACCTATATACAAAAATTGAATGCAACAAAATATAATGAGCAAAGACTTATTTCATTGGGTATTCAATTCAACATTAGTGCATTCCCCACCTCAGGTCAATCCAAAAGAGATAGGATAAATAAACCAGATCATCCGGATGATATTGATGTGGATTATTAATACTAACCATGATTTTCTTACCAGAGAAAAACAACAAATAAAACAATTCATCTAGAGACTTATTTAGTTATGTCCATAATTTTCTGTACTTTAAAAAAAGGGGTCACAGTTTTTTCTTAAATTTGTTTTGACAAGAAGCAAATAATAAGGAGAAAAGCCATGACCCAAAGAAAAGATACAAACAAAAAGCTAAATGATTCAGATTT
>JABHKE010000144.1 GCA_018692355.1 Fidelibacterota bacterium | reverse complement strand
CTATACATTACTAAATATTAATATTGGAAAATCCTTTGGAAAAACCATTGTTAAATTATGGATTCGGAATGCCTTAGATGAAAGATATACAACGAGAGGTTTTTATTTTGGACTCATTCCACCCACTTATCCAGACCAACTCTGGAAAAGTTATGGCGATCCAAGACAAATTGGTGTTACCATAGATTACACTTTTTAGGGTTACATCAAGGTTGAATAAGATATCATCCATTGTCCAGAATAATAGGTAATAAGGATGATACCTTCAGCTAAATGGAATGGATTCTTGAATTTATTCCACCCAAGTACGCCATCGGAAATCATGAATAAACTTGCACCGATAGCTCCAATTAAAGTTGGAAATGTTTGAAGAGTCTCAAGTCTTCCGAAAGACGTAATTCCCATTCCTGCAATCATAAAAATATAAACCAAAACCGGTATCTTTAATTTTTCCAAGGTGGGATAAAGTTGAAAAAACATTCCCAAAGCCAAAATTGTAATTATAAGTGTTGGAAGAATTGGAAGTGACCAATCACCTGATAGAAACCCAAGCATATACCAAATATGCCCTATGAGGAAACTAAAAAGGCCCAATTTGAATTGAACTGGGAAGAGTAAAAGGGAATCACCGATAATTGAAAAACAGAGTCCCGCTAGGATTGCCCTTGTATAAGGGTTGCCCTGAATGTCTCCAAAACTGGCTACCCAAATTATTAATAATAGTATAGGAAGAAGTTTAAATAATCGATACAAATTGTTTGGGCTTGTGTATTTTGACACGATAGCCAATACAGATAAAACAATAAATATCAAATTTGATTGAATTTCCACGACAGAAAACTACGATAATTTTATATTATAATATCCTTGGAATTTCAATTGACTTTTCGCATTTACTTTTAATAAAGAAAGGCCCTAATTTCCCGAGCTATTTTCGAATCGGAAACACATGTTTGGTCACATCACAGAAAGGTTTGAATCTATTCTTCGAAATGTTCGAGGTCTGGGTAAAATAACTGATAAGAATATCAATGATACTGTTCGGGAAGTTCGACGGGCATTGATAGATGCTGATGTGAACTTCAATGTGGCTAAATCTTTTGTCAATACTGTGCATGATAAAGCGCAGGGGACAAAGGTCCTGAAATCGGTGAAACCGGGTCAGCAATTCGTGAAGATCATTCGCGATGAATTGGTTATCCTTTTGGGAACCGATTCAAAAGACTTGGTCTTGAAGAACAATCCGGCTGTTATTTTATTGGCTGGCCTTCAAGGGGCCGGAAAAACGACCACTGCAGGGAAACTGGCTTATCGGTTGCAAAAATCCGGTAAATCGGTTTTGATGGTTGCCGCTGATGTGTACCGTCCCGCTGCTGTCCAACAATTAATCACTGTGGGGCAACAGGCAGATGTGGCGGTTTACGAAGAAGGAGCCGGAGAACCGTTGGCGATTTGCAAACGGGGAATTGAAGAAGCACGATCTTTGAAAAATGATGTTGTAATCTTGGATACAGCCGGGCGACTCCATCTAGATGGCGAAATGATGACAGAAATTCAGCAGATTGCTGATATGTCTGACCCCGACGAGATCATCTTTGTTGCGGATGGCATGACGGGGCAAGATGCTGTGAATTCAGCACAGGCTTTTCACGAAGTGCTCCCGTTATCAGGTGTAATCCTGACAAAAATGGATGGCGATTCTCGAGGTGGAGCAGCAGTTTCAATCCGTGAAGTGACGGGTAAACCTATCAAATTTATTGGAACGTCTGAAAAATTAGATGGGTTGGAAGTTTTTGATCCGAAACGAATTGCAGATCGAATCCTTGGATTTGGAGATGTGGTTTCCATCGTGGAAAAAGCCCAGGACGTTTTTGATGAGGACCAGGCAAAGGATTTTCAGACAAAACTGGTAAAGAATACTTTTGATCTGGATGATTTCAAAATGCAATTACAGCAAATGAAAAAAATGGGTTCTATGAGCCAGATCATCGGCATGATGCCTGGTATGAACTCGAAAGCTTTAAAACAATTGAATATGGATGACCGTCAAGTCGGATGGACAGAAGCGATCATCAATTCTATGACACCGGGTGAGCGTCAGCAACCGGAGATCATTAATGGCAGTCGCAGATTGCGGATCTCAAAAGGAAGTGGACGTTCGGTACAGGAAATAAATGCCCTTTTGAATCAGTTTTCTCAGATGAAGAAAATGATGAAAAAAATGGGAAAAATGAAAAACATGAAATTACCCGGATTGGGTGGTCTCGAAAGATTTAATTAAGGAGATACAAATTGGCGACGAAAATAAGACTCAAACGAATAGGACGTCGAAATAGACCTTTTTACAGAATGGTTGTAATGGATTCTCGGAATCGCCGTGATGGTGCTGCAATTGAAGAATTGGGCTGGTACAATCCAATTGATGTAGATCGTTCTTATGATCTGAAAGGTGAAAGGGTTATACATTGGCTAGGTGAAGGTGCACAGCCCACCGAAGCTGCACATAAATTATTACGCCGTGCAGGGATTGCCCATCAATGGCATTTGATAAAACAAGGCCTGGATGAAGCCCAGATTGAAAAAGAGATGAAAAAATGGGAGATGAACCGGGAAGATGTGCAAAAAGCCCGTGCTGATCGCGCTGAAAAGAAAGCAGATGAAAAAGAAAAAGCTGTTGCTGTGGAAGCGGTTGAAGCAGACGAAGACGATACCGCTTCAGAAAAAGTGGTGGTTGAAGTACCAGTAGAAGAATCACCTGAAGTTGAACCTATAGAAGATGCGCCAACTGAAGAAGTTGAAGAAGCACCTGCTGGAGAAGAATCAACTAAAGAAAGTGCAGATGAACCTGAAGTAACGGAAGAATCGAGTGAAGAAATCGCACCTGAAGATGAATCATCAGACGAAGACGAATCTACCGAAATTTCTAATGAAGATGCTCCAGTGGATGAAGATAGCGAAGCAGAAGATGAAACTTCCGCTGATGAATCTGACGACGCAAGTTCTAACGCAGAGTTTACAACCGATGAATCATCTGAAGCTGAACTTATAGAAGATTCGCCAACTGAAGGAGAATCTCAAGAAGATGAAACTGAATCTGCTGATGAAACACCAGCAGAGAGTGTTGAAGAGTCACCTTCTAGAGAAGAATCAACTGAAGAAAGTGCAGATGAGCCTGAAGTAACGGAAGAATCGAGTGAAGAAATCGCACCGGAAGAGGAATCATCAGACGAAGAGGAATCTACCGAAATTTCTAATGAGGAGACTCCAGTGGAGGAAGATAGCGAAGCAGAAGATGAAACCTCCGCGGATGAATCTGCTGAAGAAACACATGAAAAAGAGCCAGTAGATGATTCAAGTGATGAAGCTCCGGTAGCTGAATCTGCTGATGAAACATCCGATGAAGACCAAGATCAAAAGGCTACTTCAAAAGAAAAATAAGAAATTCCCATAATAATTAATCATTAACAATACGGAGGACACTATGTTAGAGTTCATTGAACAGGCGATTAAACTCCTGGTTGATAAACCAGATGAGGTTAATATTGAGATTGTTGAAACTGAACAGCGACTCATTTACGAATTAACCGTTGGCGATGGTGATTATGGAAAAGTGATCGGTAAGGGCGGGCGTAATATATCTGCACTTCGAACACTGGTTTTTGCGATAAATGCCAAGGAAGGCGGTAAAAGAGCTCGATTGGATGTGATTGACTAGATGAAAAACCTTGTCCACCCCATTGCAACCATAACTACAACTTCCGGACTTACTGGAGATGTACGGTTACGACCTTTATCCCGATATTTCGATGACTATATCGAAGGCAAACAACTCATGTTGGGATTTTCACCTGATACTTCTGAAGATGTTCGTCTTGAGATCGTGACAGGAATGGGAAAAAAGAGACGGTTTAAATTCGAAGGTGTTGATACGGTCTCCGATGCAGAGAAAATTGTGGGTCAAACCATTTTTATCGAAGCATCGAGAGAAGATCAAATTAACATGATCGGAAAAGATCTGTTGGGATATGAGGTTTTTTCAGAATCGGGGGATCTTGTTGGCATCCTGAAAGATGTAATGTGGCTACCTCACAGTGATGTTTATGTTATCACAAATGGAGGAAAGGAATTTCTAATTCCCGTGATCCCGGAAGTGGTTAAAGGTATTAATCATGAACAAGGTGTAATTGTGATCTCTCCTATGGAAGGTTTACTGGATTGATCCAAATTTCTGTCATAACGCCGGTTCCGGATGTTATTGACACCCTGATCCAGAACAGTATTCTTCGGAAAGCTGTGGAGAAAAATGTGGTTGAATTCCATATTGTAAATCTCCGAGATTTTGGGAAAGGGAGTTATCGTCAGATTGATGATACACCTTTTGGCGGTGGAAGTGGAATGGTTTTAATGGCAGAGCCACTTTTTAAGGCGATAGATCATGCCATGGAGTTGGTTGGTGGCCCTGATAATGTGCGGGTAATTTATCCGTCGCCCCAAGGAAAAATATGGAATCAGGAAATAGCTGAAGAAACCAGTCAACAAGAAAAGCTTATTGTTATTTGTGGACATTACAAGGGAATAGATGAACGTGTCATGGAAAAATATGTGACGCATGAGTATTCTCTGGGTGATTTTGTCATGACCGGTGGTGAGATTCCTGCCATGGTGATGTTGGACAGTACAGTTCGGCTCATCCCAGGAACGCTCAATAATCTGGATTCGGCATTAACGGATTCTTTTTCGCAGGATCTGTTAGACCATCCACATTATACCCATCCACGTGAGATCGATGGAATGGAAGTTCCGGAGGTATTATTGGGCGGTTATCATGCAAAAATTGAAGCTTGGAGGCAGGAACAAAAAGAGAAACGGACTCAAGAAAAGAAACCGGATCTCTGGGAAAAATTTGAAAAAATGAAAGAATCGGAGATAAATCATGCATAAAGTAGTAGAAGCAACAAAAGAATTTTTGAAATCGGATATTCCTGACTTTAGGTCAGGAGATACGGTTGCCGTTGACGTACGTGTCCGTGAGGGGAGTAAAGAGCGGGTGCAGCGTTATGAAGGTGTTGTGATTGCACGCCATGGCGGAACAAGCCTGGATGCAACATTCACAGTACGGAAAGTGGCGAATGGTTTTGGGGTTGAAAGGATCTTCCCGCTCCATTCACCCATGCTTGCTTCCATTGATGTGAAGCGTCGTGGAAAAGTTCGTCGAGCAAAACTGAACTATTTGAAAAATATCATCGGCTCAAAAGCAGCCCGTATCGAAGAAAAACGGTAGTTATTTTTTTAAAACAATTGAAGCCCCTCCGGAAGCGAATGTTTGCGGCAGGGGCTTTTTGCTATGAATAAAGAGAACAAAATAGTCATGGGTGTTACAGCCTTTTCTCACTTGGCTGTACATGCGCAAATGATGGTCTTTCCAACATTGATGCTTTTATTTCACCATGAATTTGATTTAGGCTTGGATACATTGGGAATAATGGCTTCGGCGGGTGCATTTATGTTTGGTGCAGGGGCTATTCCAGCAGGATTTCTGGAAGCAAAACTTGGAGGAAGAGTCTTGCTATTGATTTATCAGATTGGATCAATAATTGGTGGGTTGGGTCTGATCCTTGCAAATACCCCAGTTCAAATGACGATTGGATTGGGTATTTTAGGGTTAGCATCCAGTATTTACCATCCAGCAGGACTTACGATTCTTTCCCGTCGTTTGACAAATTTAAGCAAAGGTATGGCAATTCATGGTGTGGCCGGATCCGTAGGATTGGCTCTAGGGCCTTTATTTGCTGGAGCAGCAGCTGAATTTGGGAGTTGGCGGGTATCTTATCTGATTTGGATAATTTTACAGGGTATTCTGGTTTTAGTGACTTTTTTCATGATTAAAAGACGTAATAAACCTATTGAGGATGAAACAAAAAAGGAAATATTTGAAATAAAAGATAAGCGATCAATAGTCCTTTATTATGTTATGTCGACGGCTTTGGGCTTCTCTTTTGGCGGATTCACCACCTATATGCCCTCATTATTTGGATCCCAAACCACGGGTATTTTTGCGTTGTTGCCTGAAACGTTGAAAGCGGGATTTTTCACAACATTAGTGTTTACGTCAGGTATTTTCGGACAAACCATTGGTGGATATGTTGGAGATCGATATAGCAGATCTTTCCTTTTATTTTGGATCGTTATTTTAAATATGCCATTTTTATTCTTAATGGGATACACCAGTGGATGGAGTTTGCTCATTTCCAGTATTTTGTTAGGGATAGTACATTTCTTAAATCAACCCGTCTCGAATGCATTATTAGCGGAATTGACTCCCAGTTCACATCGTGGAATAGGATACGGTATTTCATTCTTTTTGAGCTTCGGGATTGGCGGTATTGCACCGGCTGTTTGTGGATGGATTACCAATCAATATTCGATTGAAATGGTATTCCCCTTTATGGCGATTAGTTTAATTCCTGCTGTTATTGCCGGGTGGTTTTTAATGAAGCGAAAAAATCAAACTCCTTGAACTGAAGGCTGATTCGTTAGAACTTCTTGCCCCTTATTATGAAAACCACCCTGAAAGACTGTCCATCCGTACATCAAGTATTACTTGAACTGAATGGAAATATATTACTTCATGAAGATTATATAAAATATATTATAAATTCGGAATTAACAAAGATCAGGGCAAATATTAGGAAAGGGGAATTATCCAAAACTAAGGGGGAGTTATTAAGTCATATTGCATCCCAAGTATTATTACAATCTGCTCCCAAACTGGTCAATGTAATTAATGGTACTGGTATTGTACTCCATACTGGATTTGGCCGAGCACCTTTTCGCGGTAAACAATTAAAAGATTTGGCGGATCGCTTGGATGGTTATGTTAATCTTGAATTTGATTTGGAATCCGGCAATCGCGGCGATCGACAAACTTTGATCCAGGAGCAATTGAGTTCAATGTGTGACGCAGAAGCGGGCATGGTGGTAAATAATAATGCTGCTGCTGTATTCCTAGCTTTGAACGAAATGGCTCAAGGTGGAGAAGTAATCTGTTCCCGTGGACAAATGGTGGAAATAGGTGGCTCTTTCAGGATTCCTGATATAATTGAAAAAAGTGGTGCAATCCTGAAAGAAGTAGGAGCCACGAATCGTACACATTTAAAAGATTACGAAAAAGCCATTTCCAATAAAACGAAATTGATCCTATGGGTTCATACCAGCAATTATGTAGTAAAAGGGTTTACCAAAGAAGTCTCTTTGTCTGATCTAGTCAATTTTGGTAAGAAACATAAGATACCCGTCATGGCGGATCTTGGAAGCGGTGCTCTGCTTGATATGAATCTGTTGGGTCTGGCGGACGAAATTCCAGTAAAATCCATTGTAAATAGCGGGCCAGATATTATTTCATTCTCAGGAGATAAACTCCTGGGTGGACCGCAATCCGGCCTCATGGTGGGCCGCAAGAAATGGATTAATGCCTGTAAGAAAAATCCATTATATCGTGTTTTAAGATGTGATAAGGTAACCATCGGACTTTTAGAAGAAACGTTACGGTCTTATAGATCCCAATCATTCTCGAAAGATAATCTTTCTCTCACCATGCTAACCACATCGCGAAAGGTATTAAAAACCCGTGGACAAAAGGTTTTGGATTCATTGCAGAAAAAAACAATTAAAGATTTGGGAATTTTACTGGTGGACTCTGAAGTAGAAGCGGGGAGTGGTTCTTTACCGGATGATAAGATTGAAAGTGCATCCTTAAGTTTTTCACCCAAAAATGGGAAGTCCAAGGACCTTGCCAAGTCATTCCGTTGCGGTTCCATTCCAGTAGTTGGATATATAAAAAAAAATACATTTTATATTGATCTGAAATCCGTTTTACCCAATCAAATTAAACGGCTATCAATTGCAATTCAGGAGGTCTAACCATGTCGCAAGTTGTGGTGGGAACTGCAGGTCACATTGACCATGGTAAAACATCTCTGGTTAAAGCCTTAACTGGGACCAATACAGATCGACTTGCGGAAGAGAAAAAACGGGGAATGACCATTGATCTTGGCTTTGCTTATCTTACTGAAAACATCACCATTATTGATGTTCCTGGCCACGAAAAATTTATCAGAAATATGGCTGCAGGTGCAGCAAATATCCATTTTGGTTTGTTGGTAATTGCTGCAGATGATGGTGTGATGCCCCAAACCCGTGAACACCTGAATATCCTCACACTTCTTGGTGTGAATAAAGGCATAGTTGCCCTGACCAAAACCGATCTGGTGAATGATAGTGAATGGCTGGATCTGGTTGAATTGGATATTTCTGAATTATTGGATGACATTGGTTTTGATTCTATCTCTATCCACCGAATTAATAATCTAACCGGAGATGGGGTTGAAGGCCTGAAATCTGATATTTTATCCTTGGCTGAAAATTATCAATCAAAGTCTTCTTCTGTACAATTTCGACTGAATGTGGATCGCGTTTTTTCAAAAACCGGATTTGGTACAGTTGTAACCGGTACGGTCCAGAATGGTTCTGCCCAGAATGGAGATGATATTGAGATTCTACCATCAGGTATTAAAACTAAAATTCGTGGTATCCAAACCCATGGTGGTGCAACCAAAACCGTTTTATCAGGAGATCGTGCTGCACTGAATCTTTCCCATGTAAAATCTTCAGATCTAACCCGTGGGACCGTTCTTGCTATTCCGGATTGTTTGCAGTCATCCAACCGTATCCTTGCGAATATTTCTATGACGAATTCAACAGATTGGATTATTAAGAATAAACAGCGGTTACGTTTCCATATGGGAACTTCTGAGATCCTAGGGCGAGTTTCTGGAAAAAAATTAGAAAAAGGTCAATCCGGGAATGTTATCATTGATCTTGAATCGCCTGTTGCTGTAGCTATGGATGACCGGTTTATAGTTCGATCTTATTCTCCCATGGATACGATTGCAGGCGGATTAGTGATAGATCCTAAACCACTTGGAAAATGGTCAGTATTGCGGCATCGCACCGATAGCCTTCCCATCGATCCGAAGGAACGGTTTGGTTATTTGATCGATGAAGATTGGAAAACACCCAAATCGAGAGAAAAATGGCAGAAGTTATTTTTTATTTCTAACGATATTTTACAGAGTTGGATCGTTGAAATACATGTAATGGAATCGGAGAGTGGAATTCTATACTCTGAGTTCGGATTGGAAAAGGGAAAGAAAGATTTAATATCCTATTTTGATGATACTTATGAAAAGAATCCATTCCGATCTGTCCTGAGCACCGATGGAATATTAAACCAACTTAAATGGTCGGAAGACTGGCTTGAGATTGTCATGAAAATCCAATTAGAAAATGGCGTTATTTCAGAAGAAAAAGGAGGGTTCTCTCTTGCGGGTTATAAGCCTGAGTTTTCTAAAAAGGATTTGGAAGAATTGGGAAAAATTGAATCCATTTTAACTCAATCCGGATTTGAGCCGACTCTACTCAAAGAGATCATAGAAGTGTCCGGATTCAAGCCCAAACGGGTGGGGGATCTGATTCACTTGTTATTTGCCCAGGGAAAGGTGGAAAATCTTGGAAATAACTTTTGGCTAAACCGTTCCAATCTTGATAAGGTTATTCATGATATTCATGAATATTTCAAGTCGAAGGAGCAATTGGCTGTGGCGGATTTTAAAGAAATAACAGGGCTCACACGTAAAACGGCGATTCCACTGTTGGAATATCTCGATAAGAAACATTTTACTATTCGACATGAAAATGTGCGCTTGAAAGGACATTCTTTGAATGGGTAAGGATGTCATCGCACAAACACCGGTCATGAAGCAATTTCTGGAAGTGAAATCGCAATATGAAGATACGCTGGTGTTATTCAGGATGGGTGATTTTTACGAGACTTTTCTGGAAGATGCGGAAATTACTGCCAAGGTTCTTGGAATTGTTTTGACCAAACGGGCTAATGGAAAAGCATCCAATGTGGCATTGGCCGGTTTTCCGTATCATTCCTTAGATAATTATCTCCCAAAATTGGTGAAGGCGGGGCATCGTGTGGCCATTTGCGAACAAGTAGAGGACCCGAAATTAGCCAAGGGGATCGTGAAACGGGAAGTGATTGAAGTTGTAACACCCGGGACACTTATAAGCGACCAGGCATTGAGTAAAAAATCCAACCGTTATATTGGTTCTGTAACCTTTCAAAAGAATTTTGCCGGATTTGCTTTCCTGGATCCATCAACAGGAGAATTCCATATTGGTGAATGTCCTGTGGACCAATTAAAAGATAATTTGTTAAAATTCTCTCCCAGTGAAATGATCTTGGATGAAAGTGTGGTTTATTCTACCACAGAATGGTACCGTGAATTTCGTCCATTTATTACGCAGATTGAAAGTTGGATTTTTGATGAAGATTCATCATACAGAGCACTGACCCAACATTTTAATCTTAAATCCTTAAAAGGATTCGGGTGTGATGAATTGAAATTAGCTATCTCAGCAGGGGGTGCTTTGTTGCATCACATTAAATCCAATTTGAGTTCCGCTCTGGATCATGTATCTAAAATAGTCCCAGTTTTTAACGAAGGTTTTATGGGGTTAGATGGATTTACAATTCGGAATTTGGAAGTTTTCCAAAGTTTGTCCACACAAGGGACGCATGGAACATTGGTGGATTGTATCGACGAAACCCAAACTGCTGGTGGAGGCAGACTTTTTCGACGATGGCTCCATTATCCACTGACTGATATTAAAAGAATCAATGCAAGGTTGGATTTGGTTGATGCTTTTTCTAAAAATGTTAGACTCATGAAATCAATACGAGAATCGTTAAGCAAAACAGCTGATTTGGAGCGTATTCTTGGAAAAGTGAATCATGGGAAAGCGTCGCCCCGAGATGTGATAGGGATCGCACTTACTTTGCAGAAAATTCCGGATTGGCAAAAAGAATTAATATCAGCAGACGATCAAAACTTGGCATTATTGGCAAAATCATTTATTGATACAAATTCGATCACTGAAAAGATTTTATCTCTAATCAATCAAGATACACCGATACAGGTCAAAATGGGGAATATAATTTGTAAAGGTGTGGATAGTGATCTTGATGAATTACGAACTTTACTTAATTCCGGGAAAGAGTGGATAGACAATTTTCAGAGTTCATTGCGAGAAGAATTGGCCATTCCAAAGCTAAAGGTGGGATTTAACAGGGTATTTGGTTATTACATCGAAGTAACCAAAGTCCATCAGGATAAAGTCCCAGAAGCATTTATTAGGAAACAAACCCTCGTTAATTCCGAACGATATATCACCGAAGAATTAAAAGAATATGAAGATAAAATTCTCAATGCAGAAGAAAAAATATTTACGATAGAATCCAATATTTTCTCTGAATTGTGCCAATTCTTATTGGGCACCATTTCTGATATTCACACCAATGCAAAAGCTATCAATCGGATGGATCTTTTGGTTGGATTTTCTACAACTTCATTGAACCAGAATTTTGTTCGCCCGGAATTGACAAATAATCCGGAATTGGAGATTAACCAAGGGCGTCATCCTGTCGTTGAACAGTTGCTGCCATCTACCGATAAATTTATCCCTAATGATCTCTCTATAGATTCTAAGATCAACCAGATCCACTTAATTACGGGACCCAATATGGCAGGGAAATCCACTTATTTAAGACAAGTTGGACTCATTGTATTAATGGCTCAGATTGGAAGTTTTGTTCCGGCTAATTCAGCGAAAATTGGAGTAGCAGATAAATTGTTTACTCGAGTAGGAGCCAGTGATAATCTTGCTGGTGGTGAAAGTACCTTTTTGGTGGAAATGAACGAGGCCGCCAATATTTTGAATAATGCTACGAATAGCAGTTTGATCCTGCTAGATGAGATTGGTCGAGGGACAGCCACATTTGATGGCCTTTCTCTGGCGTGGGCTATAACAGAATTTCTTCACAACACAGAAGGTGTTTTGGCTCGTACTTTATTTGCAACCCATTACCACGAATTAACAGATCTGGAATCACTCTTGGAACGAGTTGAGAACCACCATGTGGAAGTGAAAGAATTTGGAGATAAAATAGTATTTCTTCGCTCTATAGCAAAAGGATCAGTTGATAAAAGTTATGGAATTCATGTGGCACAAATGGCAGGATTACCAAAATCAGTGATTCATCGTGCAACGGAGATACTGAACCATCATATTCAGCAATCTGTGGAAAAAGGTGGAACTTCTACGCCGCCAGAACCGTCCAACCAGATAACACTGTTCCAGGAACAAGAATTAAAATTGCGCAAAAAGCTGAATGAATTGGATGTGAATTCAATGACGCCCCTGGAAGCACTTAAAACTTTAGATGAGATCAAAAAAGAACATGGGTTGTAGGAAATGCCGCAAAGTCGCAAAGACTCAAAGCTTTATTCGAGACTCCGTATCTAAATGGCAAATCTCATTATTTTCTTACTTTTTTATTGTGAGCATTGGGTTTTCCAATAGTTTTATGGTGAATTATGGTTGGGAACTTTTTGAGCATGTAACTGATGCCCGAACTGCATCCTTAGGAAAAGCAACCACCGCTTATAATTTTGGTTCGCCTACATCATCATTAATAAATCCGATATTTTCGCTAGCGCCGATCCCAAATATCAATCTGACTCATCAATCTCGGTTTTCCGGGATTTTGAATAATGATCTAGCGGGATTTCAGTTTCAAAGAAAAGGAAAGCCTATTCAAGTCAATATGTTGTATGAAGGTATTGGTCAAATCCCAGATACACGAAATATGCTATTGGATTGGGGGAATGATGGGAAATTTGGGACCAATGATCCGGGTGAAGGGAATGGGATTTTGGATGAAGGTGAACGCTTGGATGTAGATCAACTTCAATATTTCAGTCAACATCAAATCGGTATCCATGGTGCATTTAATCATTCGTTTAGAGGTTTGCCAATAGGCATTGGCGTAAAAGTTTTATCCTATTCACTGGATAATCAGTTTGCGTTGGGTGTTGGCATAGATTTTGGAATCGTAAAAAAAATCTATGAAACAAATATTGGCATTGTTGCTCGGAACCTCCCAACTTCCGGACTTATTTGGGAAAATGGAACTGTGGAAGGAACAACACCAACCGTCTCTGTTGGAATACATCAACCGTTGAAATTGAAAAAGATTCCTGTGAGTCTTCATTCTATGTTCAATCTGGATATTTCTACATCCAATCGTCATTTAGATTCACAATTGGGATTTGGTTCCTTTTCTGTGGATGGATCATTCGGAATAGAAGGGATCTATAAAGATAAACTATTTATCCGATTGGGACGAAACTCTGTTAATAATTCAACAGGTGGATTGGGTGTGGAATGGGAAGGATTCGGGATCGATTATGCTTTTTTATCATCGAGTTCTGCCGATGGATTAGGAAACCATCATCTTATATCTTTGATTTTTTCATTGGAATGGGTCAAATCAAAACTTCTTGATTAATAGTTTGGCTATTCTTTTATTCTTAAAATATTGGGTTTAGAACCTGGTTTTTAGAGCTCAATATTTATCCTATTCCGGCCATCATCCTTCTTGGATAATATTCTCTAAAGTTCGTAGTTTAATAGGCTATACCCTTATAGGAAATTATGATTAAAAGTATGACAGGATTTGGTCGCGGTTCAGCCGGCAAAGGCCCAAATAAGATCGATGTAGAAATACGGACGGTTAACTCCAGGTTTTTGGAGACAAAAATTCGTGGGTTCAATTTGGACCCCATCCTGGAAATAAAGGTTCGAAATACACTTGAGACATCTCTTCAGCGAGGTAATGTTCAGGTGCGTTTTGAATTAAAGTCAGATCAGGACTCACAAAAACTGAGTTTCAATCGGAAACGATTTGAAATTCTACAAGATGTGATAAAAAAAATACATGTGGACTATGGTCAGAGAATGAATTTGAGTGATATAATTTCAACCAATGATCTTCTTTCCGCAGATGAACCGGAAAACTTAAAACCCGGGATCATCTTAAAAGCAGTGGAACTTGCCTTAAACCAGGTAAATGAAATGCGTGAAAAAGAAGGGCATGAGATACAAACAGATATATTGAATCGAATGGAACTCCTTCAAACCAGAATTGATGAAGTAGGAGAAATCTCTGGAAAGTTTAGTATTGAGAAACAGGTTCAAATGCGGGAAAAGATTTCGGAATTGTTAGATGGTGAAGCATTAGATGAAACTCGTCTCATCCAGGAAGTTGCTTTTTTAGCTGAACGGGCGGACGTTACAGAAGAAATTGTTCGCTGTAAAAGTCATTTTACACAATTGTCATCATATGTAAACCAGGAAGAACCTGTGGGGAAGCGAATCAATTTCCTGATTCAAGAGATTGGCCGAGAAGTGAATACGATTGGTTCTAAAAGTCCCCAACCTGCCGTGACAAATCATGTTATAGAAATAAAAGGCGAATTAGAAAAAATACGAGAACAAGTTCAGAATATTCTCTAATGATTAATTTGATTACCATATCAGCACCATCTGGTTCTGGAAAAACAACTCTTTGTAAAGCCTTGCAAAAGGTCATGCCGGAAATTGAATGGTCAACATCTTATACCACACGGAAGCAAAGAAGTATTGAATGTGATGGTGATGATTATAATTTTATTTCCCATGATGAATTTGAGGACCTGATCCTTAACAAAGACTTAGCTGAATGGGAAAATGTTCACGGCTTTTATTACGGTACACCCGAATCAACTTTGAAAAATGCCATTATTCAGAATAAAATAGTTTTATTGGAAATGGATGTAAAAGGTGCCATTCGAATTAAAGAATTGTATCCGGATAATTCCTTTTCAATTTTTATTATTCCCCCAAGCATTACACATTTGAGGGAACGATTAAAAAAACGCGGTACCGATTCGGAAAAACGAATTAAGGTCCGCCTCCAGAGATTCCAGCAAGAAATGGAATACAAAGATCGGTTTGACCATGTGATGATCAATGAAGATCTCAATGTGGCAACCCAAGAGCTAATAACCATAGTCAATGACTTAAAAGAAGGAGTCCTAAATGGGTCTTAAAACCGTCCCTTTTCGTGAAATAGAAGAACGTGCAGAAAATATGTACGAAGCTGTCGCAGCAATGTTCGGGCAGGCTCGAGATGAACTGCAGGAGCGTATTTTGAGCAGAACTATCCTTGAACATCAAAATGATGATCCGGATGTTTTTGATGAAGTGGAAGAGCCATCACCTGAAACTTATGAAGAGAAAGAAAAGGTCACCACAGTGGCGATTGATAAATTTATTGAAGGTGAAGTAACTTGGAGAAAAACCAAACCTGGTTAAACAATAACAATGAAAGGGGCGCTTCACCAATATCTCAAACAACAAAAAGCATTGTATGGGAATGAATTGTACCTTTCCAACAAACCTGCCCCTTTGTCAGAACCTAAGCCTGAGAAAAAAGACCTCTTAGCAAACGGTAAATTGGATGCATATAATCAGTCCATATGCACCTGTCTGGAATGTCCCCTGGGTAAGACCAGAACCAATTTTGTTTTTGGGGTTGGCGATCCTAATGCGGATTTATTCCTTGTAGGAGAGGCGCCTGGTGAGCAGGAAGACTTAAAAGGGGAGCCTTTTGTGGGTCGCGCCGGTAAAATGCTGGATAAGGTCCTTTATGCCATAGATCGGAAACGTGGCGATGGAGTGTATATTGCTAACGTTATCAAATGCCGACCTCCTAATAACCGTGATCCCTTGCCATCTGAAGTAAAGAAATGTGAACCTTATTTAATCGAACAAATAAGTCAAATTCAACCAAAATTGATAGTAGCATTAGGCCGTGTTGCCGGTAAAACATTATTGAAGATGGATGTCCCTTTAAAAGAAATGCGGGATAAAACCCATGATTACAACGGGACACCGCTTCGTGTTACCTTCCATCCGGCTGCCCTCTTAAGGAACTCGAATTTCAAGAAACCCGCGTGGATCGATTTCCAGTGGATTCGGGATTATTTACAAAACGTATAAAACAATGACACCAGACGATAACCAGATACTCAATGTTCAACCCCACTCCGATGATGCGGAAATGGCAGTTCTTGGGTCTATGCTGGCTTCAAAAGAAGCCGTTAGTCAAACAATTCAATGGTTAGGCCCAGAGCACTTTTATAAAGATGGGAATGGGAAAATATTTTCTGTCATGCTCAACTTGTTTGATAAAGGTGAGCCAATTGATACCGTGTCCGTCATCGATCTTCTCAAGAAAAATAAAGATCTAGAATCCGTTGGTGGTGCATATTATGTGACCGGCTTAGTTGAATCAGTTCCTACGGCAGCTCACGCAGAGCGATATTCCAAAATTGTACTAGAAAAAGCTTTACTCCGGAATTTGATCAATTTGTCCCATGATATTGCAAAAGAAGCTTATGATGATAGCCAGGAGGTAGGTGATATACTAGATACAGTGGAACAGTCCATTTTCAGAATTACCCAGAATCGTTTGAAAGGTGGATTTAAGCACATTGATCCGATACTCGTTGAAGCATTCGAAAAATTAGAGCATATAAATGCTCAGTCAGGCAATGTGATCGGCGTACCATCTGGGTTACTTGATTTAGATGATATAACATCTGGATGGCAAAATGGAGATCTCATCATTATTGCAGGTCGGCCGGGGATGGGGAAAACAGCTTTAGCTTTATCCATGCTGAGGAATGCTGCATTAGAAGGTGGTGTTGGTGTGGGAATGTTCAGCCTTGAAATGGCAAATCATCAATTGGCTATGCGTCTCCTTTGTGCAGAAGCCCGAGTGGACAGTCATTTTGTCCGGACAGGAAATCTTCCCAAAACCCATTGGAAAAATTTAAGTATTGCCGTTGGATCTTTGGCTGTAGCACCCATTTATTTGGATGACACACCTGCTCTCACCGTATTAGAACTGCGAGCGAAAGCTCGTCGATTGAAGGCCGAACACAATATTGGAATGATCGTAGTGGATTATCTTCAATTGATGCAGGGACCGAAAGGTGTTGAAAGTCGCCAACAGGAAATTTCAGTGATTTCAAGGTCATTAAAAGCTTTGGCGAAAGAATTAGAGATTCCTGTTGTTGCCTTGTCTCAGTTATCTCGTGCCGTTGAACAACGGGCAGATAAGCAACCCCAATTATCAGATCTTCGTGAAAGTGGTGCTATCGAGCAAGATGCGGATGTGGTCATTTTCCTATACCGTCAGTGGTTGTATACTCAGGATGATGAAGATGAAGGTAAAGCAAAAATCATTGTTGCGAAACAGAGAAATGGTCCCACGGGTGTAGTGGATGCGTCTTTTATTAGCAAATATGCACGTTATGAAAATTTATCTCCTTCTGAACCGTTTTAATGGATAACCCTCTTTCAAGATTAGCCCCGCAATTATTCGGAGAATATCCAAAACCATTCATGAATCTAGTTGATGCAGTTTCAGTAGGACCAGGCGAGGAAAAAGATGAAATAAAATCGCTTCTTTGGAAGGCCTACGAATACGGAGATTATCATCATGAAGGACAAAAACGCCGTTCAGGCGAAAATTATTTTACCCATTGTGTTGCTGTGGCCCAAATACTGGCATCATGGAAAATGGATACTACCACGATTATAGCTGGATTACTCCATGATACGGTTGAAGATACAGATGTTTCCGTTGACGGACTTCGACAAGAATTTGGGGATGATTTAGCATATCTTGTGGAGGGCGTTACAAAGATAGGAGGAATCCACTTTTCAACCCGAAAAGAGAAACAGGCGGGGAATTTTATGAAAATGCTCCTATCGGTTGCCAAAGACCTTAGAGTCATCATTATCAAATTTGCTGATCGACTCCATAATATGGAAACGATTAAGCACATGTCCAAAATTAAACAACATCGAATCGCTGTGGAAACCCGTGATGTCTATGTTCCTTTAGCACATCGCTTGGGTATGTCTTCGGTAAAATCTCAATTGGAAGATCTAGTATTTCGTGTTTTAGATCCTTCTGGATATAAGAAATTGGACTCTCAAATAAAATCATCCAAAAAACAACGGGATAAATTTATAAAGGAGATTATTGGCCCTGTAGCAGATGAACTAAAAATATACGAAATTATTCCCAAGGTCTATGGCAGGTCCAAATCCTATTCTTCCATCCATGGAAAAATGATGTCCCGGGATAAATCCTTTGAAGAAATCTACGATCTTTATGCTATCCGAGTCATCGTAGAAAAAATTGAGCAATGTTATTTAGCCTTGGGAATAGTTCACAGTCTTTACAAACCGATTCAGGAACGGTTTAAAGATTTTATTGCAAATCCTAAAACTAATGGGTACCAGTCTGTTCATACGACCGTTATTGGACGCAAGGGTCAGTTAGTGGAGATCCAGATCCGCACAGGAGACATGGAAGACACTGCAGAGATTGGTGTGGCTGCACACTGGGTTTATAAAGATGGAAAATCATCGGGAATTGATAAAAATGTAAAATGGCTCCGTGAATTATTGGAAATTCTTCAAAATGAATCTGCTGATCCAAAAGAATTCATGGAACTTCTGAAGATCGATTTATACAATGAAGAAATTTTTGTGTTTACTCCTGTTGGTGACCTGATTCAGTTACCTGTAGGTGCAACGCCTGTGGATTTTGCATTTCAGGTTCATACCCAGGTTGGGATGCATTGCATGGGTGCAAAGATCAATCATTCTGTTGTGCCCTTAAATACTAAATTAAACAATGGGGATATGGTTGAAATCATCACCAGTAAAAGTCAAATGCCTAGCTATGGTTGGCAAAAGTTTATTATAACTACCAAAGCGCGAAATCAAGTTAATCGATACCTGAAAATGGTTCAAGATGAAGAAAGTATTAAAATCGGTGAAGAATTGCTTGAGAAGACTCTTCGTCGAATGAAAATGTTGAAAGACATAAAAGAATTCAGGGAAAGTTTCAGCAAATTTGGTTATTCCGACTCTGGGGCATTATTAAAAGCTATTGGGTCAGGAATGATTACCGTTCGAGACATGTTCCGAAAACTAAGGCCGCAAGAAGATGAGATCGAAGATAAGACCGAAGAAGAAAAATCTTCAAGATTTTTTAATTTTGCAAGGTCCCAAACTAAAGGAATTATCCTGGATGGCATTGATAATCTCATGGTGAATTTTGGAAAATGCTGTAACCCGATTCCTGGAGATGAATTGATCGGATTTGTCACTCGTGGACGCGGAATAACGGTTCACCAAAATGCATGTAAAAGTCTCCCCCTACTGAACCATGAATCAGATCGGTTAGTCCCTGTAGAATGGAATGTGAAATCATCAGATCATTTTAATGTTCGCTTAAGGGTCGTAGTCCAGGATCATAAAGGGGCATTAAAGGATATGTCTGAGTGCATTTCGAAGCAAAATGTAAATATTGCCAGTGTGGATATTAAAGTAAAGGAATCTATAGGGGTTGCTCATTTTATTGTCCAAGTTAATAATAATCGTCAATTAAATCGTCTCATGAGAAAAATGACTAAATTAAAATATGTTGATTATGTAGAAAGAGCAGGTCGATAATGGAAACAAAAACTTATACTAAAATAGATATTGCCACCCAATTGGCTGAACGAAATGGAGTCAGTGTCAGGGCATCCAAGGGCCTTGTGGATGATTTTTTCAATATTATGAGGGGTTTTCTCAGTGAAGATCATCCCTATATTAGGATAGAGATAAGGAATTTTGGTGTGTTTGAATCCAAGCCTACGAAAGCAAAACCTCGTGCACGGAATCCTAAAACCAATGAAGAGATCTATGTTCCCGCCCATAAGAAAACACAATTCAAGCCTGGGAAGATACTGAAAGCACACCTACGTAAACCTCTCTAATCTATGGGGCGAGTTCTTGGGATCGACTATGGGGATAGTCGAATCGGATTAGCCATGTCTGATCCGATTAAAATTATCGCTTCTCCATTTAAAACTATTCGAAATGAAGGGAATGAAAAATGCCTTCAAGTATTTCAATCTCTAATAAAAGAAAAAGATGTGGAAGCCATAGTAGTTGGGCTTCCTATTGGGTTGAAAGGGCAGGAAACAGCCCAGACTAAAAAGGTCGGGGAATTTGTTAACTTATTATACGCTCTCAAATTACCCATTCATTTAGAAGATGAACGGCTTTCTTCTGTCAGTGCAGAAAAATCTATGATCCAACAGAATATTAAAACAGGACATAATAAAGGATTGATTGATCAACGGGCTGCAGCGATCATTCTCCAACAGTTTTTGGATAAGCAAAACCGATGACTCCCCTCTTTGATCGACCTGCTTGGCAATTGGCTATTTTTGGTGGGGTTATTACAGGTCTCGCCTATCAGCCTTGGCATTTGGGGTTTTTAGCATGGATTGGACTTATTCCCCTTCTCCATATTTGGCTGGATCATGATGCGAATGAAAATGCGAGATATGGGTATGTATTTGGTATGACCCATAATTTCATAGCGTTTTACTGGATCGGTGTTAATTCAGGCGCCAGTTTTTGGGTAGTACTACTTTCCCTCATTGCAGCTGTTCTGCATTTAGGAATCTATTGGGCTGTTGCTGGTTGGATTTTGGGTAGAGTTAAAGCCTATGGTAACGGATTAGTATTATTCCCGTTTCTCATTGTTTCTATGGAGTGGGTACGGAGTTTTGGTGCTTTGGGCTTTCCATGGGGGAATATGGTTTTATCTCAATTAGATTTCCTGCCAATGATCCAGATAATGGAAGTTACAGGATCTTATGGAGTAACACTATGGATTGCATTACTTAATGTTATACTTTATATATTAATTCAGAATTTTGAACCCAATAAAAAATTGGGATATTTTTTAGGGATTTTATTGTTGGGCCTCTGGTTTTCTGGCAATTCAAGAATGAAAGGATTCAACGATTCACTTACAAATATGGGTGTAGCAGTCCTTCAACCAAATATTGATCCAAATGCTAAATGGGATTATAAAAAAAGAGAAAACACCATCACATATATGGATTCTCTTCACTCTCTTGCTATAAATCTTAATCCTGATTTGATTTTGTTTCCTGAAACTGCTTTTCCTGCATATTTAAGATTGGACAGACATGTTCGAGGTCAAATTCAATCAAAAGTTGATTCATCAGGAATTCCTGTGTTAACTGGGACTGTGGATAGAACCAAATTACCTGATGGGAAGAAACGATATTTCAATAGCAGCATGTTTTTAACGCCAAACCATAAATATATTCTTTATAATAAACTTCATCTTGTTCCATTCGCAGAATATATTCCTTTGTCAGATCAATTTCCTTCCCTCAATATGTTGAATCTTGGGCAGGGGAACTTTACCCATGGATCCGAGTACACCGTTTTTGAATGGAAGGACATAAGATTTTCCAATTTGATCTGTTATGAATCCAGTATCCCTGAGATTACTCGTGAATTTATTCAGCAGGGTGCTGAGATGTTAACCATCCAAACAAATGACGGCTGGTTAGGGAAATCTGCAGGTCCTTATCAGCATTATGATGTGGCACGGATCCGTGCTATAGAAAACCGCGTTCCTGTTGTACGCTCTGCGAATACAGGGATTTCAGGGCTCATCCTTGCGAATGGAGTATCCATGAAAGAACAGGGCTTGGGTGAAATGGCAGTTTTTAAAGTGACTGTTCCCTTAGGTGCCACTGGAAGTTTTTATAGTCGGAATGGTGATGTTTTTGCTATGATCTGTTTTGTAATTTTTCTCCTTCTCGGACCCATCCCATGTATAAGAAGACGATATTAATAATTTTACTCTTTATCGGTTTACTTTTCGGTGAATCGGCAAGGATCCATCCCATGGTGAAGTCTGCCATCCTACCGGGATGGGGAGAGGCGGCTGTACAACAATCTAAAAGAGCCCGAATATTTCGTCTCACTGAAGTTTCCCTAGTTACAGCATGCATCAGTGCGTATACATTTTCCGGACATCAGGCAAAACAGTATAAGTCTTTTGCAGTTGAGCATGCCGGTGTGGATTCTCGTGGGAAAAACCATGAATATTGGGTAGATCTCGGGAATTATACCGATATGGAAAATTACAATGATGAACATCTTAGGTTTCGCGATATGGAAAGTCTTTATGCAGAAAATGAAGGCTGGGATTGGAATTGGGATTCCAAAGAAAATATAAAATCATTTGAAATCATGAGAATACGGAGCGATGTATTGGCTATGGCGGGAAAATTCATCATTGGAGGCATTGTGGTGAATCACATTTTGTCAGCGATTGACGCGCTCTACTTGACAAGATTAGAAAAGATCGAATCCATCTCATTGATGCCAACCATTTCACCTAACGGAACTGGATCCCTTTCTCTTAAGGTCGAATTTCACTTGTAAAAATGAATCCCATCACCCGACTTTTCCTATATATGGCATTTTCGGTTTCCGTTCTTTTATCCATGGAAATCGGAATTCTAACTCTTCATATTTTGATAGCAATTTCACTTCTTATTTTTAAAAGGGATCAATGGTCTGAATGGAAAAATCGGACCCGTCCATTCTGGAGATATTTCCCCTTAACCGGGCTCATTTTTTTTGTCATTTCATTCCTGGTCTCAGATCGTTCCATTTCCACCATTATTATGGATGTAACCCTTGCGACTCTTAGGTTGATTGTTATGGTAAGTGTTATGACAATTTATACTATTAAATCCAGTTCACAGGATGTTATCACTGCATTCCGGAGTATATGGTTCAAGATGAATCTGAATTATCGATGGGCGGAAGATTTATTACTCTTTTTTGATATGACGGTCCGTTTTTTCCCCACATTTAAAGAAGAGTGGCGACAGTTGGAGAGATCCCAAAAAGCATTATCAATTTCAATATCAGAATCCTTTCTAAAAAAAGTGATTCAAGTTGCTCAATTTGTTCCGGATTTTATCATTCTAAATCTTAATAAATCAGAATCAATCACTCGAGTTATGGAAATGCGTGGTTATGGAAAATCTATTCCTCGAAGTGTATATCCTTTTATCAAGTTCACTTTTTTAGATCTGACTTTAATTTTACTCATCCCAATTATAATGATAGGAGTTCATTCGATTGGATAGATATAAATTAACGATCCAATACGATGGGTCTGGATTTTTTGGATGGCAGCTTCAGAAGAAAGAAAGAACTATTCAGGGTGTTTTAGAATTGGCGGTTCAAAAGGTATCCGGGTCTAAAGACAGAATCCCGGTTCATGGCGCGGGTCGCACAGATACTGGGGTGCATGCATTGGGTCAGGTAGCTCATGTGGATATTGAAACAAGATTGAATGAAGATGACCTGAAAAATGCGTTAAATGGTAATTTGCCCCTTGAATGCAGAGTTATGGATATAGAAAAGGTAAATAAAGGTTTTCAGGCAAGATTCGATGCAACCAAACGCCATTACCAATATCAATGTTTTACCGGGGATTCGATCTTGTATAAAAACCAATCATGGCATTTGCAAAAAATGGATTTACGGAGACTCAATCAATTAGCAATTCATTTGGTTGGTGACCACGATTTCCTTTCTCTAAGCAAATTTCGAGAAGATATGGATCATACCCGCTGCATCATTTATAAATCAGAATGGAAGTCAGATGGAAAAATGGTAATTTTTCATATCACTGGAAACCGATTCTTACACCACATGGTTAGATACCTCGTTGGAACCATGATTGCAGTTGTAGAAAAACGGTTTTCGGAAGAAGACTTTTTATCTTTAATAATGAATCCACAAAAAGATGCACGAATTTTTAAAGCACCTGCAGAAGGGTTAATCCTGATCCAAGTTGATTATGAATAAACCATTCATCCTGTTCGTACTCTTTTTCTTCTTGAACTTTCTCACGGGTAATGAGATTTCAGGATCTAGAGAGACGGCTATTACTCGTGCCATTGAAAAAATTGGCCCAGCTGTAGCCAGCATTAACGTGGAGCAGCACATTTCATCTGTCTCTTTTGACCCATTCTTCGGGTTCATGTATCCCCGGGAAATTTATCCCATGAAAAGTTCAGGAAGCGGAGTGGTGATTAGCCCAGATGGATTTGTAATGACAAATCATCATGTGATTGAAAATGCGGATAAAATTTCTGTTACTTTATCTGGAGGATCAGAATACGAAGCAGAGATTGTTGGCTCGGATATAACATCTGATCTTGCTCTTTTAAAATTAGATGGGTCTGATTTTCCCTATGCTCAATTGGGAAGTTCAGAAGATCTCCTCATTGGCGAATGGGTTATAGCTTTGGGAAATCCATTTCAGCTTTTTTCAATCAGTAATAAACCATCTGCAAGTGTAGGCATTATATCTGCAACCAACATGGATTTTGGACGGTTAAAAAGTGGAAAGGTATTCCAAGATATGATTCAAACGGATGCTGCCATTAATCATGGAAACTCAGGTGGTCCGCTGGTCAATGCTTTAGGGGAAGTCATTGGGATCAATACATTTATTTATACAGGGTCTGATCAAGCTCAAGGGTCTGTAGGAATTGGATTTGCCATACCCATAAATTCCGCAAAACGGGTCGCAAAAGAATTAAGAACCACTGGACATGTGGATCGAGGTTATTCCACCGGATTAGTTGTTCAATCCGTGACTCAAAGTATTTCACGTTATTTGAATATTCCATTTTCAAAAGGTGTTATCATTGTTGAAGTAACTGAAGGGAGTGCTGCGGAAGGTTCAGGGTTGGAACCGGGGGATGTTATTCTTACAGTCAATGGAGAACCGGTCAATAAACCCAGTGATATTCGATCGGTTATTATAGATAATGACCTTCGTTCCGGTGATAAAGTCACATTGAAGATTTTCCGTGATGGAAACTATAAAAAAGTAAAAATGAAATTGGGAAAATATAAAGGAAATTCCTATAAATGAGACTTGCTCCCGAAGGTAGAATTATCGTGCTCCCACTTTTTGTATTTACAGCTGTTTCTATATGGCAATATGATACATTAGGTATTCCTATGACCATTCCATGGATTCTATTTGGATTATTGGTTTTTTGTTTCAATTTTTTCAGGGATCCTATCCGAAATATTCCGGAAGGAGAGAACATGATTTTAGCTCCGGCAGATGGTAAAATTGTAAAGATAACAGATGTGAATGATCCTGATGTAGGAGTTGCTCAGTTAGTATCTATATTTCTGAATGTGTTCAATGTCCATGCCAACCGAATGCCCATTGAAGGAACTTTCACTGATATTAAATACAAAAAAGGAAAATTTTTGGCAGCTTTTGATCACAAAGCATCAGACGAGAATGAACAAACAGAAATAACGATTATTTCGAAGGTGGGTTCCATTAAAGTAAAACAAATTGCTGGGCTGATTGCTAGGCGAATAATATGTTATGCGAATAAGGGCGAAAATATGGAAATAGGAGGTAGATTGGGATTTATTCGCTTTGGAAGCAGAACTGATTTGATCCTCCCAAAACATGTAAATTTATCCGTAAAATTAGGGCAGAAAGTAACTGGAAGTAAAACAATCATAGGTACTTTTGAATGAAAATTAATCTAAAAAAGAAAAGACGATCACCCCGGCACTTTATCCCGAATATTTTGACATTGTTCAATATGTTTCTCGGATTTCTTGCCATAGGACTTATCTTGAATAATCATCCCATAAAAGCAGGGGTTTTTATCATCATAGCCGGGCTCTTCGACGTTTTCGATGGGAAAATTGCCAGAATATTAGGTATTTCATCCCGATTTGGAATGGAGTTTGATTCTATGGCAGATACTGTCTCATTTTGTGTGGTGCCATCCATTTTGGTATATTCGCTTTACGTGGATGGACTACCACCGCTTTTAGGCGGATTTATTAGTTTTATACCTCTGATGTTTGGTACGATTCGATTGGCTAAATCCAATCTGGATGAGGAGCCGGGAAAACCAAAATCATACACAGTCGGATTAACGACTCCTATTGCAACCATCACTTTATTTTCATACTTATTTTTTAATCATCAAATCGATGGTGATTTTGGCGATCCGAGAACGGCATTGATGCTGGTTGCCGGTCTTAGCTTTCTCATGATCAGTCCGATTCACTTTGCGAAATTTCCATTATTTTCATTTAAATCCGGGCGAACGAATACCATTCTTTTGTTAGCGTTTATTTTTTCAATGATTATTCTAACGATCTGGCAAGGATTCATTCTAATGCCACTGATTGCAGTTTATATTGGATGGAATATTATCAATTGGCTCATTAACCCAAGACGGAATGATGCACCATCAGAGGCGGATATATAAACCATGACAAAAAGAAATGTTTCTTTAATAGTCGTCGGTTTATTTATAGGCGCAGCTATTGGTGGTGTGTTAGGGAATATACTGGGATGGGGATTACCTGAAGGTGTGGTCAAAGATTTTTTTCTTACCAGCCTTTCACTGGATCTAGGTGGCTTCTCGGGAAATGAAATGGGTGTCATTGTTTTGGATCTGAAGATTATTACTTTGAAATTTGGATTGGCCATGAATTTCAATTTCACTAGTATTATTGGGCTAACATCCGCCTATTACATCTTAAGATATTTTCGTTAAAAATTGGGAGGTTTCATGTCAAATGTTGATGTAAACTACGCCATGTTCAATCTTGGAACTGGCGAACTCGTTCTCATCTTTTTGGTGATATTATTACTTTTTGGTGCCAAGCGATTGCCAGAGTTGGCACGTGGTCTTGGTAAAGGAATTAATGAATTCAAGGATGCTGTTGAAACAAGCAAAAAAGAAATTATGGATGCTAAGGAAAGTGCAGAAACACCCGTAGAGAATAAGGACGAGGGCGAAGGTTAACGTATCCGGGATGTGGTGTATTTACCACATCGCCAATTTATCCGAAACATTTTTCTGGTTCAATCGTACTGAGATCAGATAGGAATCGGTCAAAAATAACTTATTTAATTAGATGGACATTCAGCATCCCTGGTATCTCATTTTATTTCTAATCCTTCCTTTAGTGATGGGTTGGTATCGTGCGTCCGGACGAAATAAAGAAGGCACGTTGCGAATCTCATCTTCCACTTTTATTTCTGAAGAATTCAAGATAATTGGAAATAGAAAGCACATATTTCTACAAACAATGTATTTATTGGTCCTTTTTTTGGTTATCTTGGGACTTGCCCGCCCAAGGTTAATCGACAATCTGCAGGAGACATCTGTTAGTGTCATCGATATGCTTTTGGTGTTGGACATTAGTTCTAGTATGTTGGCAGACGATTTTCCACCAAACAGATTAGAAGCAGTCAAAAAAACGGCTAGTGATTTTATTGAAAGTCGGAAAGATGACAGGATCGGGATTCTTGTTTTTGCCGGTGAATCCTTTATTCAATGTCCGCTCACCGTGGATAAAAAAGTACTAAAATCTTTAATCAAAGAAATAACGGTTGCTTCCAAAGAACATGACGGTACTGCAATTGGCATGGCCATCGCAAATGGAACAAATCGACTCCGAAACAGTGATGTGGAGAGCCGAGTCATGATCTTATTATCTGATGGGAGTAATAATGCTGGAGAGATTGATCCAAAAACTGCTGCGGAACTAGCTGCAGAATACGACATCAAAATTTATACCATTGGCGCAGGGACAAATCAATCCTACACAAGAATCCCCGGACGTGGGCTTATTCGAAATGAAATAGATGAAGAAACATTACAGCATATAGCCGATATGACAGGGGGAAAATTCTTTCGAGCCACGGATGTGAAAGTTTTAGCATCCATTTATGAAGAGATTGATCTTTTGGAGCGTTCTGAGATCGAAGTAAAAGAATTCACACAATACAAAGAATTGTATGGCTGGTTTTTGATTCCTGCATTTCTCATGGGGTTGGGAATGGAAACTATACGACGATCCATTTTTAGGAGCAGAACCTGATGTCATTCCGCTTTAGTTGGGTATTAGCCTTTTTGGTAATTCAGGTTTTTTTCTGGATTATTTGGCAATTGAAGGATCGTAGGCGTGACTCGATATTTCCAAATGCATCTGAGAAGGTGAGAACCATCTCCAGATTGAACCTTGATAAAGGCAGAATACAGTGGCGAAATCGTTTGATCCTAATTGGACTAGCGCTGTTGGCTCTGGCAGCGTCAGGTCCACAAATAGGGATGCGTGTTAGACCGATTGAAAGAAAAGGTGTTGATCTGGTCATTGCTCTGGACACATCCACCAGTATGGATGCAGAAGATGTAACTCCATCTCGCCTTGCAAAGGCTAAATTTGAATTGGGAAGACTCATTCGAAAATTGAAAGGAGATCGTGTCGCCATCATTGTATTTGCTGGATCCAGTCATTTGTATTTACCACTCACTACAGATTATGAGGCTGCTTTACTTTTTCTAAACGAAATTGATACAGATATGATTCCAACCCAGGGAACAGCCTTGAGCTCCGCCATGAATACGGCCATGAATGCATTCACGGAAGAAACCGATAAATTTAAAGTAATGCTCATGGTGACAGATGGGGAAGATCATGAAGGACAAGCGGTGGAATTGGCAACGCAAGCGGCTAAATCCGGACTGATGATTAATACAGTAGGTGTTGGGTCTGAAATGGGAAGTTTGATTCCTTTGAAAGGAAAAGAGAGAAATACAAACGAATATAAGCGAGATCGAGATGGAAAACTCATTACATCTACTTTGAATGAACGAATCTTAATAGATATAGCGTCTGCGGGAAATGGGTCTTTTTTCTGGTTTGATAATAATCGAGACACGCACGAAGATATAGCCTTAGCGATTGAAAACATGGAAAAGAAAACTATCTCTACTCATGAATTTTCCGAGTATGAAGATAGATACCAGTCTTTCGCATTGCTGGCTTTTGGCTTTTTAGTTTGGGGATTTGTTATGCCCACCCGACCGAGAAGAAAATCATGATTAGGTTATTAGCCTTTCTTCTTTATCTGGGTGTCTTATTTGGCCAGGACAAGGGGAAAAAAGCCTACGAAGAAGGTCAATATGATGAAGCTCGTATTTATTATGAACATGTTTTAAAAAACCGAAAAAAGGATAACGGGGCTCAATTTGGATTGGGAGTAACTGCCTATCAGCAAAAGGATATGGAGACAGCAGCCCGTGCATTAAATAATGCTATGAATTCCGATGATAAATCTTTGGCATCCAAAGCCATGTATAATTTAGGGAATATGTTCCGAGATCAACAAAAAATGGAAGAAAGTCTTGCCTTATATCGAAAAGCAATTGAATTGGATCCAACAGATGAAGATGCAAAAGTGAATTATGAACTTCTGAAACAGGTTTTACAACAACAGGAACAACAGCAGCAGCAAGACAAACAAAACCAGGAACAGGATCAGGAAAAACAGGATCAACAGAAGCAAGATCAAGATTCAGAAGGGCAGGACGAACAAAATAAAAACCAGGATAACCAGGAAAAAAGCGAGGATCAACAGAAACAACAGGAGGACCAACAACAATCTCAATCAGAAAAGGAAAAAGAGCAACAACAATCCCAAGCAAAAAAAGACGAGACGCAAGATCAAAAAACTGATAAACAGATGCAGGCTGAAGCTATACTGAACGCCTTGAAAGACCAGGAAAAGATCAACCAGAAACGACAAATCGCAAAATCTAAATCCCGAAAGTTGGAAAAGGATTGGTAATGAGAATACTTTTAATGCTTCTGGTCTTGTCTTTCACATATGGTCAAACGATACAGATTTCCGTTGACCGAAACCAGTTGACAGAAGATGACTTGGTCACGTTATCCATAGAAGTGACAGGGAGCAAAGATTTTCCACAAGTAGATATGAATCAGGTAAGTAAAGATTTTGAAATCGCCAGTGGTCCCGGGCAACAGACTAATATTCAATGGATTAATGGTAAAATGACCAGCACCAAAACTCTCACATGGACCCTTTCACCAAAACGGGGTGGAATGCTGGTTATTCCTGCTCTTTCAGGAATAGTTGATGGAAGATCTTTTCGTGGAAAGCCTATTCAGATCCAGGTAAATAAAACTACGGATTCTTCGGAGAATTCTGTCTTCATTGTAGCAGAGATTGATAAAGAAAAAGCCTATCTTGGAGAGCAAATAACGTTAACCTATAAATTGTATAAAAATGCCAATATTTCCATTGAACCGTTTGAAATGCCAGATTTCCCCGGATTTTGGGTAGAAGATTTATACACACCTAAACGAGTTCAATATAGGAATGTGACAATTCAGGGAGTGAAATACCAAGTAGCGAATCTTGGGCAAAAAGCATTGTTTCCAATCCCATCTGGAAAACATGTTATTCCACAATTAAAAGTAAAAGTTCTAATTGAATCAAAGAAAAAGAAACGTCGTCGTGACCCATTCTTCGATCCATTTTTTGATTCATTTTTTACGGAAACAAAAACGAAGGTATTGAGATCAAAAGAAAAGAAAATCTTTATCCAGTCCTTTCCTGAACCACGACCTTTTGATTTCACGGGTGCTGTTGGTTCCTATAAAATATCATCTCATACAGACCGGGATACTGCGAAGGTTAATGAAGGATTCACTTTTTCAATTTCGATGAAAGGAACTGGAAACTTAGGTCTATTTTCCATTCCAGAGATAAAATTTCCCGCAGAACTTGAGGCATTCCCGCCCACAGATAAATTTGAGAAAGACACGTTTCGGGATGATCTTACCGGTACTCAATCATGGGAATATATTTTAATTCCAAGATCTGCCGGAAATTTAACCATCCCACGAGTTCAAATGTCCTATTTTGATCCGAAAAGTGGAAATTGGCAGCGAACCCAAACTGATCCAATTGATATTCCAATTTTACCCAGCGATGCAGCACAGCCCAATGGGTCCGGGCTTACCAAACGGGAAGTGGAATTAATCGGACAGGACATACGGTTCATTCATACAGGACCAGCAAACTTAAGTTCATCAACCAGGGGGAGATCGAATACAGCAATTTATATTTATCTATGTTCCATCCTGATTTTTGTTTCTCCCTCCTTTATTTCGAAATTCACAGGTTATCGTTTATCAACGGAAGAAGGTAGACAAATTCGCGGTGCACTTAGAACTGGATTGAAAGAAATAAAAAAAGGGAATGGTGATCCATTTGAAATGGCCAGTCGAGCCTTTTACATTTACCTTGAGAATAAACTTATTTTATCCACTCACAACTTGGATCCTGCCAGTGTTAAAAATTATCTCGGTGACCAAATTCCCAGCGAATCACTGAGAAATATTTTAGACTTATTAAAAGCCTGTGATGCTGGAAAATATGCTCCCGGCGGAATGGAGAGAGAAGCTACCATTTTAAAGGACATGGCAGTTGTGATGAAACAAATTGATCGGATCTTGGCATGAGACACATTTTATTTATCTTGATGTTTTTGTCCATTGGATTTGCGGATATCCCCAACGATTTATTAATACAGGGGAACGATGCCATGATTTATGAAAAATATGAGGATGCAATCCAAACCTATGAATCCATTTTGGAATTGGGGCATGAGCATGCGGATTTATACTATAATTTGGGGAATGCATATTACCGACTCCATTACATTGGGCAAGCTCTCTGGGCCTATTCGAATGGATTAAAAATTTCACCCAGGGATACGGATTCCCATCATAATCTTTCCGTAGCAAAAGCGCGACGAATTGATCGCATTGACATGCCGGAACCGTTTTTTCTCTTACAAATATACCGGGACATCAAATCAAATTTAACTTTACAGGAATGGATCGTGTTTGGAAGTTTAGTACTTCTATTTCAGGCATTGTGGGTATTTGGGCTCCAGTTTGGGTGGATACGAGGGAGTATGAGCCAATCTATTTTAACAGGACTCATTGTGGTGACGCTGGGTATCCACGTAGTTGCTGCGGATAAATATTTTCAGGATAATCGTACAAATACTGGTGTTGTGATTGCTAACGGTGTAGATGCATATTCGGGTCCGTTTTATGGTGAAAACACGTTACTATTCCGGATTAATGAAGGCAGCTTTGCAGATATCCATCAAACCCAGAAGGATTGGGTGGAAATTATTCTCATTGATGGGAAAAAAGGGTGGATTCCAACTGAATCAATTCGGGCATTAAAATGAGACCATTCTTTTTTTTATTACTCTTCACAGGATGTTTGTCAGCGCAGGATTCATTATTCTGGTTTGATATGAATTCTGTTAGAGACCCAGTACCTAAAACACCAAAAATTCTGGATAAGATATTTGGAACATCACAATTTGGTTTGTTGGATTCATTAAAAAATATTCGAATTACAACCCAAGAAGGATACCGATTGCAGATTTTCGAATCTTCTTCAGTGGAAGAGACAAACCGGACTCTACGAAAATTTGAGAGAAGTTTGAAAGATTCAATTTACATGGTTTTTGAAGCACCGCTTTATAAACTCAGGTTAGGTAACTTTGTAACAAAAAAAGAAGCGGAAGAACAAAAGGCAACTCTGAATAAAAAAGGATATAAAAATATTTGGATTGTTCGTAGCAGGATTGAGCAAAGCAGCAACAATTCAGAATAAATTATAATTTAATTTTTATTTAAAATAACTGTTCTTACCGAATACCTGTATGTGAAATAATTAAAATACTTGAAATTGCTGGTAATGATTATGCAGTTATGTCCATAATTTTCTGTACTTTAAAAAAAGGGGTCACAGTTTTTTCTTAAATTTGTTTTGACAAGAAGCAAATAATAAGGAGAAAAGCCATGACCCAAAGAAAAGATACAAACAAAAAGCTAAATGATTCAGATTT
>JABHKE010000142.1 GCA_018692355.1 Fidelibacterota bacterium | reverse complement strand
GACCTCTTGATTTTACCATTTCTGCTGCTTTTGGTGGCTATCAAGGAGAATTTGAAGAAGAAGCTTTTAATCCTTCAATAATGGGGGTAGGTGGAAATCTTACACTGGCCAATTTCGTTTTTGCTGAAGGTCATGCAGGAATTGTTGGTGAAGGTCCTGGCATTCGTGGATTTGCCGGAGTATCTCTAGAGTACCTGATGAAAAAAGGATTAGGTCTTCCTGTTAATATACTTGTTGGCGGTGAAGGTTTTATTAGTACAAACATGGCTGGTGCTGGTAACGCATCTGGTTGGGGTGGGCTCGGTGTTCGCCTGGACTATGATTTCTAGCCTTATACGAAACAACTTATAGATTAATAAAAAAAAGCGACTGGCTTCAGTCGCTTTTTTTTATTTTCAGTACTTTTACTATTTAATCTAAATCCAAAACCATGTGATTGGATTTATGCCGCATCAAATCATGTTATTAAAAATAATTCATTTTAAATATATAGTAGTTCTAAACATATTTTTTTTCTTGTAATCATAAATAATAATATATACATTAGGACGTTAGTGTCTTGTTATTAAGTTGCTATTACAATATACTGAGATTAGTCAGCATAAAGCATAAAGCATAAAGCATAAAAAGGTGGTTTAAATGAAGAATAAAAACTATATCACAAAGTATCTAATCATAATCTTGCCATTACTATTCATAAACCTAAATGCGCAGGATCAGGCAGACCCTATAAAAGAAACTACCGCTACAGAAGAAGTTGAAAGCACAGAGGCTACCGCTGAAGCTGAAGAGACTGAAAGCACAGAAGCTACTGCAGAAGAAGTTGCGGTCGCTGAAGAAGCTGATGAAGTAGAAGAACTGGTAGTAAAAGAAGAACTTGGTTTTAGCTTTGGTGTTTCTCCCAGTATTGGTTTTGTGTCCGGTGAAACATTTACCAATGTCCCGGTTGGGGTAACAGTTGTTATAACAACTCCATATGGTTTCAAACTTGGACCTCTTGATTTTACCATTTCTGCTGCTTTTGGTGGCTATAAAGGAGAGTTCGACGGAGCTGCTTTCGATCCTTCAATAATGGGGGTAGGTGGAAATCTTACACTGGCCAATTTTGTTTTTGCAGAAGGTCATGCAGGAAAAGTTGGAGACGGCACCGGCATTCGTGGATTTGCCGGAGTATCTCTAGAGTACCTGATGAAAAAAGGATTAGGACTTCCTGTTAATATACTTGTTGGTGGAGAAGGTTTTATCAGTAAGGACATGGCTGGTGTTGGCAACTCATCTGGTTGGGGTGGGCTCGGTGTTCGCCTGGACTATGATTTCTAGCCTTATACTAAACAACTTATAGATTAATAAAAAAAAGCGACTGGCTTCAGTCGCTTTTTTTTATTTTCAGTCATTTTTCTTTTTAAAAAGTGAAATCCCTTGGAAAATAAATATTGATTCCAATAAAGGATTGTAAAGATCCATTATCGTCCCAATCAACGCCACCATTTAATTGAATGCTTGGCCTCCACCACCATTGCAATTTTGATGTAATAAATAATGATTCTTCCACGATTCCGCTTGGGAATGGCCCTGCGAGATAATCTGCATATGGATCATAGGGTCTGGATGTAATACTCTCTTCCCCAGTCTTTCTTTGTCCAAACTCAAATTGGGCTATAAGATTTGTTCTATTAAAATAATTAAGGCCAAGCTTAAACTCCTGTCCATCACTCCCATATTGCCAGCCTAATGGTTTGTTTCGCTGGACAAAATTATTATACCCGTTTCCATGTCTAAATGTTGGAGTACCCACCGTAAGAAGTGAAAAGTAAGTAGTTAGGAGTGTTGTTTCCGACATAATTGGGGTATAGCTGATACGTCCAGAATAGGCTTTGCCATGCTCCTTACCATTATCAAATTCTATTTTATCTAAGACAAATTCATCAAATAAATAATTAGCGGATATTCTTAATTTTTGGTTAATGAGCCAATCACCTGAAATTTGCCAAACAGCGTTTGCACTACCTGTTCCTAATGTATTTAATCGATCATTGAGTTCAATTTCTAAATGGGTAGATATTGGATTAATGTAGCCAATATCCAAAGGCCGGTCTTCTCCTGAGTAAATCACCGTTTCTGACAATCCTATAACCAGGGATTTCCTGTTGGTCCATTCAATGCCTCGAGCTGTGATATAACGATTGATATCATTTTCTGTGGATTCCAAAAAGCCATGAATGTATTTTGCTCTTAATTTTCCAAAATCTAGCCCTAACATGCCATAATCATAGGCTGGTGAATTTTCATTAAGAGCTAATTGAATCTCATTGCCAGCACCCCAACTTTCACGGCCTCTGCCCAATTGGAGAGTTAGCCAATCATTTTGAAAGCCGATCCCGGATAGATCTGTTTCACCGGAATTAAATCCACCACGGGTTATATCTCGGGGTACACCTGAATATCGTATAAATGTGTCTGGATCATTGACAATTCTGGGATATAAATAGCCATAAAAGTGCTTTTTAAAAGAGAAATGACCAAAACCATAAAAAGCAATTGCCCCATTTTTAGTAAATATTCCAGTCCGTGTTCGAATATTCAAAGAATCAGATTTAATTATATTTTCAGGCTTTGCCTTAGGAACAGATTGAAACCTGGGAAGGCCAAATGATGAATTCGTTCCCCAGTTTTGACCTGCATCGGTTAACAGTTTGTGAACCTGGAATTCCAGGAATTCATTGGGAATTTCCTGTGAAAAGGCCAAGGAAATAAGTCCAATACACAGGATTGTTTGTTTAAAGATATTTTTCATTTTATAAGAATGAATGTTATACAAAAAAACTAAAGATGAAAGAAATAATATGCTTTTTTTCAAAACACATACATGTGTAATGAGTAATAAACAGGCCGATTAGGTTGAATTCACGCTTCTATAAACTAAACGTGGTTCAACGGTATTGAATGATCAGGCTTCGCCCTTTATATTATAAGATTCATACCTATCATCATTGGCAGTAGGTAGAAAAGATCTTGGAGCGTATCTTGGCAGGAGTGCTTTTAATTGAATCTGAATTTTGTCAGAATCTAATTCTTCGGAAGCTTTGATAAGGTCATGTGTTTTTGATTTTAATTCTTCCCAAACCATCCTATGGTTTTCATCTTTCAGAATCATAATTTTCTTATGACTTGTGGAAATCAATTTTTCATCTAAGGATTGTAATTCTTCATACAATTTTTCGCCGGGCCTTAACCCTGAATAAACTACGGGAATGTCTATTTCAGGCTCAAGCCCTGATAATTTTATTAAATCACGAGCCAATTGATCTATCTTAATGGGCTTTCCCATTTCCAATAAGATTACTTCACCACCTTTACCAATTGCACCCGATTGGAGGATCAATTGTGATGCTTCCTGAATGGACATAAAATAGCGAGTCATTTCCGGGTGAGTTATTGTTACAGGCCCCCCATTTTGAATCTGTTTTTCAAAGATAGGTATGGCACTTCCAGAACTGCCCATAACATTTCCAAATCGAACAGCAAGGAATTCGGTATCGGACTTAGAATTCATTGATTGAATCAATATTTCTGCCAATCTTTTAGTCGCTCCCATAACATTCACAGGGTTTACTGCTTTGTCTGTGGAAACCAGAACAAATTTTTCTGCATGATATTTATCTGCCAATTCCAGCATTCCCAACGTACCGCCAACATTGGTTCTGACTGCTGTCCAGGGATGGATCTCCTGAATGGGCACATGCTTGTAAGCTGCCGCATGAAAAACAATTTGTGGACGGTTTTCATTGAAAACTTTTTCCACCTGATTCTTTTGATTGATATTCCCCAGAACGGGCTTAATAATAGTATTTGATTTGGTCATTTCAGCTATTGCCATTATGTCAAATATTTTTTCTTCACTATAGTCCATACAAATAATTTCCGATGGTCCAAAAGCCAAACATTGTTGAACCAATTCGGATCCGATTGATCCTCCAGCGCCGGTGATAAGTACCCGCTTACCGTAAAGTAATTCTTCAATAGAATTCATATCCAGTTTTACTTCTTCCCGCCCCAAAAGATCGAGATATGATACATCTCTGATGGCTGCCACTGATACATCCTTATCAATTAATTCCGCAAGGCTAGGCACTGTTTTAAACCGTTTCCCGGTTGATTTGCAGGCACTTATAATTCTGCGTAAATCATCACCGGTGACTGCTGGCGCAGTGATTAATAATTCATCAAAAGGGACAACTAATTTTTCAAGTTCGGCCGTGGTTCCTAAAACTTGAATCCCATGAAGCCTGGCACCCCGTTTATCGAGGTCATCATCCATAAAGCCTACAACCACATAGGGAGAATCAACTGTGTCAAGAATTTCCCGGGAAATTTTAGCACCCGTTTTTCCTGCACCGATCAGAATTAATCTTTTCTTTGATTGTACTTTCCCAAATATTGGCTGGTTTTTAAAATGAGAAAAATAAACCCTGACAGAAACCCTGGTAAAACAGATAAATAGGACATTGAAAAAATAAAAACTGAGTAACACTGAGCCTGGGTGAATAGAAAATCCTGTTAATAGTCCAATACCAAACAGGCCTATAGCAGAAGAAATGGTTACATATTTTATAATCGTTAATAGCTCCCACAAACTGGTGAAACGCCAGATTACCTTATAAAAGCCAGAAATATTAAAAATGGTCAACTGAACCATCACAATTAAAGGCAGCCAGGATTTAAGCAAAGGCAAGTATTGCTCAGGGAAAGAAAAATCAAACATGAGATAAAAAGCCCAAATAAAACTGGCTACAATGGTAAAACCATCCAATAGGACTAATAATATCCTGCGATTTTGTGAATAAAAGTTATTTCTCATTTATAAGTTCAAAGTTAGTAAGTCGATTAATAATTCCATATACCCATTTATTTTCGTAATTATACATTTTCGATAGGAGTTAATAACCCAATTGAATATGGATTATCATCCGGGCCAAAAGAATCCGCCTTAATGTGCATTCTACAATATATGCCATTAGATTTTAAAAGTCGTAACTCCACGTTACGTTTATGTTTTTTCATTTCTATTATGGCTTTTTCATGTTCGTCTGGATGAATAAATTCCAAAATACTTTTTCCAACCATTTCATCTTCACTATATCCAAGATGTTTGCATAATGCAGGATTCACATTCCGCAATACTCCTTCACGGCTGCAGCTCATTGGCTTATCCGTGCCATAGAATACCCAATCCCATTGATTAATAATATTATCTAGCATATCACTAATTTCATTCATTCCATCGGTTTGAGCAGGTGAATTTTTCAATGAAATCACTTTTTCTTCAAGTACCTCAATTCGATGATCCATATATTTAATAAGACTCTGTTGTGTTTCTATCAAAGTTGCCAGGTTCGTATCATCACTTTTGGTAATTGACTCTTCATAAACTCTTTTAATTTTTCTTAATGATTTTTCTCTAATATTTTTACCATCAAAGTTATGTCCATAATTTTCTGTACTTTAAAAAAAGGGGTCACAGTTTTTTCTTAAATTTGTTTTGACAAGAAGCAAATAATAAGGAGAAAAGCCATGACCCAAAGAAAAGATACAAACAAAAAGCTAAATGATTCAGATTT
>JABHKE010000081.1 GCA_018692355.1 Fidelibacterota bacterium | reverse complement strand
AGTTTGAACAGGAGATATTTCAACTTCATACCCGATTTGCGATACTTGTAATTTCATTCGGTTCGCATTGCCAAGATTACCAAAAGCACCAATTTGCACGACGTAGGGTTTGGGCTCCCGGGTTTTAGGCTTCTGTGTCATCGATGCCGATGAAGTTTTACCCTTTGTTACTCCATAGCCTCCTACATTCAATTCAGGAAACATATTTTGATAAATCCCAACATAATATCTAACCGAATCTTCTTCCCCAATTGCCAGAAAAGAACTCACTGTTAGATCTACCACTCGTTGTATACCGGAAAAACTTGGGTACCTTCTTGGGATTTGGCATAATTGTCTTCCAGCTTGGGAATATAACCCTCGAGCATAAAAATACTCTCCAATCTTAACAGCCGCTTCTGGCGCATATTTGGATTTAGGATACTTTTCAAGCAAACTGCTATACATTTCGAGAGATTTCATCCCATCAGACGTCATCAGGGCCTGAAGATAACGGACACCCGGGTCATTTGGATATTTTGAAATAAGTTCCGGAAGATATTCTTTCACGCCATCTGTTTGACCTTCATGGAGTAAGGATAAATACATGTCCACATTTTGTGCAAAAAGGAAAAAAGGAATAAATAAGGTCGTTATCCTAACTATCTTTGGCATCGGATAATTTTTCCAAGATTGAATCAATTTGGTGAGAAAGTTCTACCGGTGTAGATGTTGTAAGAGATAGTTTGAGTTTCATGATTTCACCCCGAACATCTATGCTCTGAGGATCTATTGCATCTTCTATCAAGGATAATGCGGCTCCATCTTCGCCTTTCTCTTCCAAGACATTGGCTAACCGTATTATTGCTTCAAAATTAGAAGAATCAATTTCTAGAATTCGTCTATAAAAATTTTCAACTTCACTATACCGACCCAAATCGAATAGTGCTGATTCTATTTTTCCAAAAACCAGAGATGCATTTTTTATATCACGCACTGCAAATGATTCCCAACTCTCAACAGCCTTTACCAAATCCCGTATTTGTTCAAACACATCCCCTAGGTAACGATAGGGTAGTCCAAAGTCAGGTGATGATTTAAGCGCTTTATTAAAAAATGATCTGGCTTCATCTGGAAAACCGCTTTTCAATTTTTCCAACCCTTTATAAACCTGAAATCGAGCCAAATCATCAGGATCATGCTTTCCAGTAATCTTTTGAATCTGTTTGGTCAACCCTACTGCCTGATCCCAGTTTTCTTCTTTTTCAGATAAAAATAATAAATATTGAAGCGCCCAAATATTTCGTTTTTCAATTTTCAATATCTGCTCAGCCTCTTTTTTTGCTTTCAAAAATTGAGTGAATTTTTCATAATCTAAAGCCAATGCTTGATGGATATCCACCTTCAATTCTTTAGATATATTTGGACGTACTGTTAAAGATTGATGAATTTTAATTGCTTGACTGGGATGATCTTCCCTAATAATATTTCCCAATTGAAGGTAGGCCATAATATGATCGGAATCTTGCTTGACTACGTCACGAAGTAATCGAGCTGCTTTACTTTTATCTCCCTTTACCATCGCATTCAACGCTTCTGTAAAGAGTGTATCTGTTTTTGGTTTGTGAGCGCCTTTAAACGAAAAATAATATATTATAAGTCCGGCAATCGCTATCAGTGCCAGAGCTAAATAAAGGAGTGTGATATCCAAGATTAATATTCTCCACCCTCAGTATCATAAATACCCTCATCGATGGCAACATTTCGGAGATTATTCAATTCTTCTGTTAGACTACGGTTTTTATTTTGTAGACTTCTAATCTCTGATTTTCCAGATAAAACTGAAAAAACAGCAGATAAATAACCAATGAGAATACCAATTGTAAGAGCACCAAGAATAATCATGGAAACAGGTGCATTTTCATATTGTTTAAAAATCAGATCAACAAATACTTTTGAATTTTCCCCTGCATTTTGGGTTAAAAAATAAACCAATCCTAACACAAGAAGCATGGAAGCAAAAATTTTAGCTAGTTTCATTATGCGGCTTCCGCTTGATTAAGTAATTCTCCATGCAGTGTGATGCCTTTTGCTTCTCTAATTTGTACAGGAATCATATCCTGAATATGCACATCTTTTTTGTCAAAAATCACCCATTTATTTGAATCAGTTCTTCCTGCCCATTGTTGATTAGATCGCTTTGATTCTTTTTCCACTAATACAATTTGTGTGCTTCCAACCAATTCTAAATTTCTTTTCAAGGTATGTTTTTTCTGAAGCTCAATAACACGTGATAATCGATCCTGTTTTACATCTTCTGCAATTTGATCATCATATTCTGATGCTTTCGTACCACGACGAGGAGAGTATTTAAAATTGAACGCAGAATCAAATTTTATTTCTTCCATGACGGAAAGGGTTTCATTGAATTCCATCTCTGTCTCTCCTGGAAATCCCACAATAATATCTGTTGAAATACCAACGCCCGGAAGCCATTCACGAATCCGGTGAGCTAATTTTAAGAAATGAGATTTTGTATATGTTCGGTTCATCCTTTTCAGAATTCGATCGTTTCCTGCCTGGAGCGGTAAATGAACATAATTACAAATAGTATCGTATTGACCCATTGTTTCAAGCAATTCATCTGTCATATCCTGAGGGTGAGGGGATGTATATCTAACTCTCTTTAAGCCCGGAATTTGAGCTACATCTGCTAATAAATGGTGAAATTCTCGATCTTCATTTCGATATGAGTTCACATTCTGTCCTAGAAGTGTAATTTCAGAAAATCCATCATGAACTGCCTTAGTGGCTTCATCAACAATACCTTGCAAAGGCCGGCTCCGCTCCCGTCCTCT
>JABHKE010000203.1 GCA_018692355.1 Fidelibacterota bacterium | reverse complement strand
GTGCAAGGTATGGAGATAAAAAAGTTGGAGCAATTGGTCTAGGTGGAATATTTAGTTTTCAGTCATCGAAAAATATGAGTTCGGGAGAAGGTGGTGCCATTATTACGAATGACGAATCATTTGTAGATGCATGTTTTTCTTATCATAATTGTGGACGGGTTCGTAATGGAAAATGGTATGAGCACCATCGTTTGGGCAGTAATCTCAGAATGAGTGCTCTTAACGCAGCCATGTTGATTCCACAATTGGATACATTAGTTCATGATATGAATCTCCGAGATGAAAACCGAGAATCACTGGATAATTTTCTTAACGGGCTCAATGGTTTGACGCCTATGGAAATGAGTGATGGTGCTACTCGGTCAGCTAACCATATATATATCTGCAGATACAATGAAACAGAATTTAGTGGCATTTCACGAGAAACATTTTTTAAAGCCATGCAGGCCGAGGGTGTTTATGCGTATAAAGGGTATAACCCTCTATACAGGGAACCCTTATTTATTACGAATGAAGAAGAATACCCATGGTTAAAGAATCGGGATTATGAATCTTTAAATTTAGCACAAACAGAAATCTTTGCAGAAAAAGAAGCAGTTTGGTTGAAACAAAATCATCTTTTGGGCGATAAAAAGGATATTCAGGATGTGATGGATGCATTTGAGAAAGTAACATCTGCCATGAAAAATGACCCAAAACCCTTTTTAGAATTCAAATCATAATTAATAGAGAGAAAAAAATGAAATCAGATATTGATATAAAACAATTATTAAGCGCTGTAGATGTGCCGGCCCAATGGGTTGGCCTTCGAGAAGTGTATGAAGCTCATACACCAAGGATGATCCGAGATGGTGTACCGGTGGCAAATGGTAGAGCATTTACACATGGCATTATGGTAGAAGTGTTGGTCAATGGGCAATTTGGTTATTATGGCACGCCAAATATGACACCAAAGGGTATCTCGTCTGCAGCTAAAAAGGCTTACCAACAGGCAGACATTGCATCTCGTCATGCAAACTTCCAATTTGATGAATCTGCACGTCCATCCCATACTGGTTCGTATGTTTCTCCATTCTTGAAGGATAGAGAATCACTATCTGCTGGTAAATTGAATAAAATTCTACTGGAAGCGTACAATGCGCTCAAGGTTTCTGATAAAATAGCGAGTGCTTCATCTTTATGTCAGGTAATTGAAACTTCCTTCAGTTTTGTGAGCTCAAATGGAAGTGATATTAATCAAGATTTTCTCATGTTTGAATTTGATTTAAGTGCTACAGCCGCAGATGGCACAAATCAGCAGACTCGAACTTTTGGCGGCATGCGTGGAACCTGTCGGCAAATGGGAATGGAATATTTTGATAAATATGAAATTTTAGCAAATGCGAATCGAATTGGCGAGCAAGCAATAGAGCTTTTGTCTGCTGATGATTGTCCTACTGGCGAAATGGATGCTGTGATTGCACCAGACCAAATGATGCTTCAAATTCATGAAAGTATTGGCCATGCACTGGAAGTAGATCGAATACTCGGCGATGAACGAAATTATGCCGGGTGGAGTTTTGTAAAATTAGAAGATTTTGGAAAACTGCAATATGGGTCGAAACATATGAATATTACTTTTGATCCAACATTAGAATCAGAATTTGCATCTTATGCATTTGACGATGGCGGATTGAAAGCAACAAAAGAATATTTAATTAAAGATGGCTTGTTGGTTCGCGGTTTGGGCGGACAAGAAAGCCAGATTCGGTCCGGTCTAGATGGTGTTGCAAATTTCCGTGCAAGTAGTTGGAACAGGGCACCCATCGATCGAATGGCAAATATTAATCTGGAACCGGGCGAATCTTCATTTGAAGATTTAATTTCTCAAGTCGAGTATGGTGTCTATATGGAAAGTAATAAATCTTGGTCGATAGATGATTATAGGAACAAGTTCCAATTTGGGTGTGAATATGGGAAATTGATCGAGAATGGAAAAATGACTAAAACAGTGAAAAATCCTAATTATAGAGGTATTTCCAACCCGTTTTGGCGAAGTCTGAAAGGTGTAGGAAATGAAGATACATTCGGTATTTATGGTACGCCTAATTGTGGAAAAGGCGAACCAAATCAGGTTATTCGAGTTGGCCATGCTTCACCAACCTGTTTATTTGAAAACATTCAAATTTTTGGAGGCGTTTAATCATGGAAAAAATATTTAATCAATTAAGTGATTCTCTTTTTTCTGAACTCAATAATGGTGAAAACCTTATCCTGTCTTTTGATGGAGAAAAGAGCCAGTTCATTCGATTTAATCACGCAAAGGTTCGCCAAACCGGCTTGGTTGATGATGCAGACTTGGGTCTGAAATTTATTGTCAATAATAGAAGTGTACATGGTGGGTTTACCGTCTCGGGAAATTTCGATACAGATCTTGCACGTGGCCAATCTGAAATTGAACGGATGCGATTGGAAGCACAAGAAATTCCGGAAGATCCATTTGTGGTTTTTCCTGAAAATGCTGGTTCAAGTCATGAAATAAAAACTGCAGATAGTCTTCCATTTGAGACTGCCGTGGACGCACTTTTACCGGCTATGTCTGGTGCTGATTTTGTAGGCATTTGGGCTAATGGCCGAATGTTTCGGGGGAATGCAAATAATCTTGGTCAAAAACATTGGTTTGAGACTGAATCATTCAGCTTAGATTATTCTTTGGTCACGCCAGAACATCAAATGGTAAAGGGGTCATTTGCAGGTAATGATTGGCATCAAGCTGAGTATGAATCTTATGTGAGGCGATCACGGGAAAAACTATCTCTTATGGAAAGAAAACCGGTGAAGATCGATACAGGCGAGTACCGAACCTGGTTTGAATCAGCCGCCGTAGCAGATTTCCTATGCATGTTTTCATGGAATGGAATTTCTGAGGCGTCTTTACGTCAAGGATGCAGTGGTTTTGGCCGTATGCGACATGATGATGTTCGTTTATCACCAAAATTCTCTGTAATTGAAGATTTTTCTCCGGGATTTTGCCCAAAATTCAATTCTAATGGTGAAGTATCTCCCGAGAAATTATCTTTGATTGAAAATGGAGAATTGAAGAATACTTTGGTGAGCTCCCGGTCTGCGAAAGAATATGGCGTAGAATCCAATAATGCTGAATCAGGCGAATATATGCGCTCACCAAAAATGGCTGCAGGAAGTTTAAGCCATAATGATGTTGTAGGTGAGATTGGGAAAGGACTCTATCTATCTAATATTCATTATTTGAACTGGAGTGACAACGCTGGTGGACGAATCACTGGATTAACGCGGTACGCATGTTTTTGGGTAGAGAACGGAGAAATTGTTGCCCCAATTGAAACCATGCGATTCGATGATTCTTTTTACAATTTTTTTGGAGAAAGACTTCTTGAAGTTGAAGATAAATCCAGTGTGAACCCGGAAATAGAAACCTATGGTGGTCGATCTCTAGGAGCTACAACCTGTCCCGGAATTCTTGTAGATGATTTTGCATTGACCTTATAAAAGTAATAATATGTCAGAAATTATCATATTCATTCTAGGCGCTTGTTTAGGTGGGGGAGCCGTTTGGTTTCTACGCCAAAAACAAATGGAATCAATTCAAGATAGCCAGCAGCAATTAAAAGATGCATTTGGGAACCTCTCTAAAGAAGCATTGGACGCTAATCTGGATTCTTTCTTGAAATTGGCAGAATCCAAATTTTCTGACCTTGTGGGAAAATCGGATAAAGAGTTAGGAAAGAAAAAAGAACTGATTGATTCTACATTAAAAGAAATGAAAACGGATTTGAAAAGTTTATCTGATAATACAGTTGCTCTTAAATCCCAAATGGAAGAATCACGGAAAAGCGTAGGCGAGCTATCGAATACCACTTCTCAATTACGGCAAATTTTATCCAGTTCACAGGCCCGTGGTCAATGGGGTGAACGAATGGTGAAAGACATTCTTGATTTTATCGGTCTGGTTGAAGGGATTAATTATTCAGAGCAATCTCAGGTTTCCGATGGGGCAGAAAGACCTGATTTTACCTTTTTTCTTCCGGATGACAAATCCTTGAATATGGATGTAAAATTTCCACTTGCGCACTATGAGAAATACGTGGCTGCGGATAATGATTTAGAAAAAGAAGCGGAAAAGAAGGCATTTTTAAAAGATGTTCGGAATCGAGTAAAAGAAGTGGCAAAGCGTTCTTATATTAATACGGAAGGCGGGACAGTAGATTATGTTTTATTATTTATCCCAAATGAAAGTATTTATTCATTCCTGAACCAGGAAGACAGTGAATTAATCGATTTTTCCCTGGAAAATAAAATTCTTCTCTGTTCACCTATAACCTTATATGCCATCTTGTCTTTGATTCGACAAGCAGTTTCCAGTTTTGCCATGGAGCAAAAGGCGGGAGAGATGCAGGCACAAGTTGGGGTATTTGCAAAACAATG
>JABHKE010000137.1 GCA_018692355.1 Fidelibacterota bacterium | reverse complement strand
CATCGCTTTCTTTGATGTAACCACAACATTTCCGTCCGTGAGTTTTGATAAAGCTGTTACTCCGGCCTGGAATGCTGCCTTTTCAGATTCAATTACAGGGTCTAGGTCAATGGATAAGGGCGCCGTATTTACGGCTGAAATAAAAATATCTCTCGGAAAATTCTTTGGATTCGCCACTTTGTTGAATGGTCGCTGACGAATCAGGGGGAAAAGGTTCGCTTCTAATATTCTATTTAATATCGTGGTGCGATTTGCTGATGTTAATTGTTCGGATGTAAAGACTTGTCCTTGAATAGACTCAGACCCATCAACCTTGATCTCTATCTTTTCAATAATACGACGGGCACCAAATTGAATCGTTTTCACTGTACCGTTTGCCGGGGAAGCCCATTTAACATTCGGTTTGGCTTTATCAAAAAATAAAGGTGAACCGATCTGTACCGTATCCCCTTCATTCACCAAAAGCTTGGGCTTTACACCACGAAATGTTTTGGGAGAAATGGCAACCGTTTCTGAACCGGGAACAGATGTGACTTCTTGAGACGGAACACCTGCGATCCGGATATCGTGTCCTTTTCTTATGATTATATGGTTCATGTTGAACTAATTATTTAAATATATAAAACCTAAATAGATCCGATTTTATAACTACGTTTTAGATATTTATGCGCTAAAGTGTTTGAATGAAAAAGGTCAGAGAATTTTGGATCCAATCTGCAACAGGCGTCCAATAAATCCCCAGAATAACTGTAGGAATGGCGGTAGCGAGAAGCATACATGCCATTACAGTGGGTGGTTGCAAGATCGTATCCTTTCTTTCACCTTCTAAGAACATTACTTTCACAACACGGAAGTAATAATAAAGTGAAATCACACTGTTGATACCACCAACTACTACTAACCAATAAAACTGGTTCCCCCCTTTGATCAAAGAAGCAAAAATATAAAATTTCCCAACAAATCCAGCTGAAGGAGGTAATCCAGTGAGGGAAACCATAAAAATGGTCATAACAACACCAATCAAAGGCATCTCCCAGCCCAGACCTTTATAATCATCAAATGTTTCACCACCTGTCTTATTTTTTACCGTGATCACCACAAAGAATGCCCCTAGATTCATAAATAGGTACATGACCAAATAGATCATAATGGCATAGATACTGTCACCGGACATGACTGGCATGGCCAGTAACATATATCCCGCATGAGCTATACTAGAATAAGCCAACATTCTTTTAATATTGTTCTGCTGAAGCGCAACCACATTCCCCAAGGTCATAGTAATCACTGCCAACAGGCTCATAATGTTTGCCCAAGGCAATGAAGCAACCGATGATGCATCCAATCCGCCCATGGCACCGCCGTCTGCCAATACTTGGTTAAAGAAACGAATCATCATAGCAAAAGCACCGGCTTTTGGTGCAATTGATAAATAAGCTGTAATAGTTGTAGGCGCACCTTCATAAACATCCGGTGTCCAAAAATGAAAAGGAACAGAAGAAATTTTATATCCAAAGCCAGCCAAAACCATGATCATAGCCATGAACAATGCAGTATTTGCACTGGCGTCCATGGTCGCTATTGCTTGTTGGATCAGAAAATAATTTGTGCTGCCTGTGAGCCCATATATGTAACTCAACCCAAACAGCATTATTCCCGATGAAAATGCACCGTAAACCACGTATTTTAATCCCGCTTCGTTGGAACGGGTATTCTGTTTTAAATATCCCGCCAGAACAAAGGACATGATGGATACAATTTCAATAGATATATAAACCATGATCAGGTCCACTGTAGAAACCATGAGAAATAATCCAAATACAATAATTCCCAGCAAAGTAAAATATTCACCTTTCCGGTAATCTTTTAATTCCCCAGATTGTAAACTGACGATAGAGACGAAGATCGTTGCCAGGATCACAATCAGTTTGAAAAAGGATGCAAATGGATCTAAGACAATGGAATCTGTAAAAAGAGTCGTGACCCGTTGTTCCTGAAAATAAATCGCCCCTGCAACCGCTATTAAGCCGGCAACCAATACCCAGCCAACATTTCCTGATTTTGATTGATGTATGGTCAGATCATATATTATTGCAGCCAGGATCACTCCTATCAGAATTAGCTCCGGATAATAAAAAGACAGACTTTGCAGATTTGTCATTCTTGCCTCTTACATTCCAGCAAATGTTGCCAGAGATACTACATGATGAATGATCTCATCCATGGTGCTGGCAATGATATCTAAATAAGGTGCCGGATAAATCCCGAAGAAAAGAGTAATCACTAGCAATGGTACAACTGTAAAGAGTTCCAAACGATTGATTTCCGGTAAATCTGTATATTTCTCGTTCAGTTCTCCAAAAAAGATTCGTTGGAATGCCCATAGGAAATAAGCAGCGTTCAACAAAATTCCAATCGTAGATGCAATAACAATACCTCTATAAACCGGAAATGCGCCAATAAAACACATGGCTTCGCTGATAAAACCGGAAAAGCCCGGAAGGCCTAACCCCGCAAAGAAAGCTAAAGCAGTGATTCCGGTATATATCGGCATTTGTGCCGCCAATCCACCAAAACCTTCAATATCTCTATGATGTGCACGATCATAGATGACCCCGACTAAAATAAAGAGCATGGCTGAAATCGTTCCGTGATTGAACATTTGGAATACAGCGCCACCGAGTCCGGCTTGGGCAGCTTTTAAATTCATACCATTGGCTTCGCCCGCTGCTACAATTGCCGCCATTCCGATCAGTGAATAGCCCATATGATTCACACTGGAATAAGCCACCAGTTTTTTTAAGTCTGTTTGGGCCAGGGCACAGAGTCCGCCCCAGATCACATTAATAAGCCCCAGAGCTGCTAATGCGCCGGAGAACCAATACACCCCGTCGGGCATCAATCCATAATTGATTCGCAGAATTCCATAGACACCCAATTTCAAAAGGATTCCTGCCAGTAATACAGAAATTGCTGTGGGTGCCTCCACGTGTGCCAAGGGTAGCCAGGTGTGGAATGGAAAAACCGGTACTTTGATTGCAAATCCTATAAATAAAAGAATCCAAATAACCTTAATTGCACTCATCCCCCACCACATTACACCATTCAAAGCTTCTGGTGCGACACGCATGAGTTCTAAAATATCAAATGTTTTTCCACAGGTAAAGTATAGCCCCAGGATACCAACTAACATAAGCACAGAGCCAAACAATGTGTAAAGAAAAAATTTAATAGCTGCATATTCACGTTGAGGGCCACCCCATATCCCAATCAAGAAATACATAGGCAACAACATCACTTCCCAGAAAATATAGAAAAGGAAAAAATCCATTGACAAGAAAACGCCCATGATTCCAGTATCCAATAACAAGAAAAGAGCGAAATACCCTTTCACCGCTTTATCGATATTCCAACTAACAAACACGCCGATGAAACACAGGAGTGCAGTTAATATCGCCATGGGCAGGCTTAATCCATCAACACCCAGAATATAGGAGATGTTGAAGGACGGAATCCATTCAGCCCGTACCATGAATTGCATACTTCCATTCCCTGCATCATAATTCTGCCATAGAACTAGAGTCAACAGGAATTGCAATCCGGTTGCAACCGCAGCTGTGATCTTGATCACATTTTCTTTATCTCGCGGTATAAATGCAATGGCCACCATCCCAATGATGGGGAACCAAATTATCCAATTGAGAATATTTTCCATTCTCTCCTCACCTTACTCATTTGATTTAAAATGACTGAATAATCATTAAAATGATTACCCCTGCTGTAACATACAGCAAATAATTCTGAAGCTTTCCAGTTTGAATTTTCTTGAGAATATTTCCAAGATTATCAGTAATCCGGCCTAAACCATCCACCAGTATTTGGTCGATAATATTGTAATCAAATTTACCAGCGACGCTACTAGCCCAGTTAGTAACGCGTCCAAATCCGTTGATGAAATATTTATCATACAATTCCCAATCAATCCAAGCGATCTTGTTCGCCAAGCGAAGAGTGGGTTGATACAAATATTTATCGTAATTCTCATCAAAATAATATTTATTCAAACTCCAATCGTACATAAATCCAGCGCGATTGCCCCATCTTTCTGCAGAGAGTACCTTCTTCAAATACATGAGAAAGGCTAAACCAATACCAAATGCTGCAACTCCAATGGATATACCCATGGCAAGATTATGTGCATGGTGGGCTCCTTCTTCGATTGAATGGGCAGTGAGATTCCCGGGAACAACGGCAGTGACAGGCTGAACAAGTGAAGTGAACCAACTTCCGTGTGTTGAAATTGGATTGAAGTGTGGTAATATATACCAAATGGCAATACTTAGTGTACCCAATAAGACTAAGGGGCCTGTCATTTCTTTCGGTGATTCATGGATATCATTAATCAATTCAGGCATTTGGGGTTTACCGTGAAAGGTCATGAACATCATGCGGAACATGTAAAAAGCTGTAATGGCTGCTGCACCAAAACCGAATACGGGAAGTAAAAAATGTTCAGGGTGGTGCTGGGCAAAGGATAAGGAGCCTGCTAGGATCGCATCTTTTGACAAAAATCCTGAAAACAGCGGTACTCCAGCAATGGCCAAGGTACTTACCAGCATGGACCAATAGGTAATGGGCATTTTATCCTTGAAACCACCCATATTTCGCATATCTTGTGGATCACTCTCATGGTCGTGTTTTTCATGGAGTGCATGGTGCATGGAATGGATCACTGAACCGGAGCCATAAAATAAGTTCGCCTTAAACATAGCATGGGTCACTAAATGAAAAAATGCAGCAGTGTAAACTCCGGTCCCCACAGCAAGAATCATATATCCCAATTGGCTAACTGTGGAATAAGCTAAAACTTTTTTAATATCATTCTGGGTAATGGCGATAGTCGATGCAAACAGGGCTGTGAATCCGCCCACATAAGCCACAATAAGTAATGCATCCGGTGTTAAAAGTGGAAAAATCCGAATCGTTAAATATACCCCGGCAGCTACCATAGTGGCCGCATGCATTAGGGCGGAAACAGGCGTGGGGCCTTCCATAGCATCCGGTAGCCAAATGTGAAGCGGGAATTGTGATGATTTACCCATAGCACCAAGAAATAATCCTACGCCGGCCAAAGTCAGTGTTGTCCCAGAGATCATGCCCGTGGAAACACCTTCAAAAATATCACCAAATACAAAGGAACCTATGGCTGTGTAGATCAGCATGATGCCAATAAAAAAGCCAATATCACCAACCCTATTGGTCAGGAAAGCTTTTTTAGCAGCATTCGCTGCAGAATCTTTTTCGAACCAATGACCGATCAACAGATATGAACTAACGCCCACCAATTCCCAGGACATGTACATGGAAATTAAATTATTTGACAGGACGATCCCATTCATGGAAAAAGTGAATAATCCCAGATAAGCAAAATAACGGGAATAGCGAATATCCCCCTCCAAATATTTTAGAGAGAATATATGGGTACAGGTTGAAATGAGTGCTACAACCAGCAACATGATTACAGTGATATTATCAACCAGGAATCCCAATTGGATCGAAAAAGCACCCATGTCCAACCAAGTAAATGATGCTTCTTGCTTGAAATTCGGATCTTTGCCCATAAGCATTGCCACAAACATGGCAATGGATAAGATTAAGGTAATAATAATGGCACCAACGGAAACCCAATCACCCTGCCGTGGAAGGCGTTTTCCAAAAAAGATCTGGATCACAAATGCAGCCAGCGGCAAGAACAGGATAAACAGGGAATAATTAATAAAAATATTCTCCATTATTCTTTCAGCGCCGACGCTTCATCCACGTTAATAGTATTCAAATTATTATAGATATTAATAATGATTGCCAGGGCTACGGCTGCTTCTGCTGCTGCCAGGACTATCACTAGGAGTGCGAAAATATGACCATCCAGATTCATGCCTCCAAACCTGGAGAAGGCCACAAAATTTATATTAGCTGCATTCAGAATCAATTCAACACCCATGAGAATCGCAATCCCGTTCCGACGAGTCATGACACCAAAAACTCCGAGAGAAAACAAGATCGCAGCTACGAATAAATAAGTATTGAGTTCCTGCATCAATTCTCCTTCCGAGATAGGAGAGCCGCACCGATTAACGCACCGAGCAAGAGCAACGAGATGGCTTCAAAAGGGAGTAAATATTTTGTGAGTAACAAGGTTCCTACTCCGGCAACAGTTTCTGTCGGTTCAATAGCATCAGCCTGGTACCATGGTGTCTTTGAAATAACCAAACTAATCAGAATCATAAGCCAAATGGCTATGGCACCCCCAACGCCCTGTTGGACATTGGTTTGGGATAGGCGTACTGATGAAATTCGATTGGTCAGCATGATCCCAAAAATAATCAAGACCAGAATACCACCTATATAAACCAGTAATTGTACCCCGGCCATAAAATCAGCCCAAAGGAAAACATATATCCCTGCTACGCCGAATAGTGTAAGGAGGAGTGCCATTGCGGAATAAATCAATTGATTGCTCAAAACAACTACGGCCGCCGACAGAACCGTCAAACCAATCACAAACCAGAAAGAGAATTCAGTCATTAAACATCGGCTCCTTTCCCATCGAGAATCTTCTGCAAGCCGTCCTTCGTTCCCTTTTTCGCAAAGCGATAAATCAAGTCACTACGGTCAAATTCTGAAAATTCATAGTCAATTGGATGCTTGTGAGCATTAGGACCACCAGTCATAAAAATACATTCTTCCGGACAGGGATAAGTGCATAAGTTGCAGTAACAGCATTCGGTCATATCAATATCAAAACGTGTGACAACCAGTGCTTTCCGTGAACTATTTGAGGTAACACCAATATGCCCAATGTTCTGGATATCCTCTCCACGCACCGGTGCTTTTTCCGTTACAATTTTTATACATTGCACCGGGCAAACACGTTCACATTTGAGGCACCCAATACAGTCATCTATATCAACATGGAGCCGTGAGCGGATCACATTATAGTTGCTATGATCAAAACCAATACTTCGTTCCGGACGGGGCCATTTCTCTTCTGGATACTGCAAGGTCACATTATTGCGACGGATGCGAACCATATGCATCCAGGTGATGCCCAGACCTGTCAACATTGTTGAAATCGATTCCCAAATATCTCTAAAATATTTTTCCATACATTATCCGAAAAAGAGTGTCCAGATTCCCACTCCAAAAATGTTAATTAGACTCACAGGCAAAAATACCTTCCAGCAAATATTCATTAATTGATCCACCCGGAGTCGAGGGAAGGTCCAGCGAAACCACATCATGATAAAAATCAAGAATACGATTTTACTCACCATCCAGAAAATGCCCCAGCCATTGGAATCAAAATAGCCAGAGATCGGGCTATGCCAGCCACCAAGGAATCCAGTTGCTGCAACAGCAGATACCACCAGCATATTGGCATATTCGCTCAAGAAAAAGAATGACCAACGCATTCCAGAATATTCGGTGTGAAAGCCACCCACCAATTCCGATTCTGCTTCCGGAATATCGAAGGGAGTCCGATTGGTTTCAGCTACAACACTGATGAAATAAACAAAAAAGGCAATAAAGGTAAATGGGTTTGCAAAGATAATCCAATTCCCCATTCCTCCTGCCTGGTACTCGATAATACCTTGCATGCTCAAAGTTCCAGTGAGCATTATAATAACTATAATGGATAAACCTGCAGGAATCTCGTAGCTGACTATTTGCGCCGCAGAACGCATACCGCCATAAAGTGACCATTTATTGTTTGATGACCACCCAGCTAAAATTATTCCAATCACACCAAAGGAGCCCATAGCGAGAATGTAAAAAATTCCTATATTGAAATCCGCCACGATAGTTGTTTCGCCAAAAGGCACAGCAATGATTGTCACGAAAGCACCAATAAAAATCACAAATGGTGCCAGGATAAATAAAAATCTGTCCGCTTTTTCCGGGATGATATCTTCTTTCGTCAGCAACTTCAACGCATCAGCCACTGTTTGGAGAAGTCCCCACTTACCAGCGTGGAGTCCCACCCCTTGTCCCATGGGGCCAACACGATCCTGCATAAATGCAGCCACTTTTCTTTCAGCATATACCATGACAATAGCATTTACAGCTACAACAAGGAATAGAGCCAAGCATGGAACCAGAATGGAAATCACCAATAATATACCACTTCCTTCCATGGCCGGAATCAATCCACCTAGCCAGGAGAATAATGTATCAACGGTCACCGGTCAATTTCTCCCAATACAATATCCAAACTTCCTAAGATAGAAATCACATCAGACATCATCCATCCACCAGCTAATTCACCCAAAACAGCAAGCGCAGTAAATGCAGGAGATCTCATTTTTACCCGATTTGGAATAGGAGAGCCATCGCTTTCAATATAAAAGCCAAGATCGCCCCGAGGTGTTTCTGTCCGACTATAAATAGAGCCTTTTGGGGGACGAATTTTTTTTGGGAGCGCCTGGTGTACATCACCATCTTTTGGTATTTGCGCTAAAGCCTGACGAAGAATTTTTACACTTTCTTTCACTTCTAACATGCGAACATAATACCGGTCCCAACAATCGCCTAAGGTGCCTTTAGAGCCATCACCAATGCAAACATCAAATTCAAATTTATCATAAATGGAATAGGGCGCGTTCCTGCGTAGATCCCATTTGACACCTGAAGCCCTGAGGTTTGGTCCGGATACACCATAACTGATGGCCACATCCGCTGGCAAGACGCCAATATCGGCTGTCCGTTCAACAAAAATTTTATTGTATGTGAGTAGCTTATTATATTCATCAATTTGCGGCTCAAAATAATCCAGGAATTGGAATGCGGTTTCTACAAACCCTTTTGGCAGATCATGGCTCACGCCACCAACCCACATATAATTGTAAAGGAGCCTTGCACCACAAGTCATTTCAAACATATCTAAGATACGCTCTCTGTCTCGAAGCATAAATAAGAATGGCGTAAAGGCGCCAATATCCAGCCCATAAACCCCCAGAGCCAATAAATGACTGGCAATCCGCTGAAATTCCGCCATTATGACCCGGATATATTCCACCTTTTCCGGAACCTTTAATTCCATCAATTCTTCGACAGCTACTACATAACCAAAATTATTGGCCATGGCTGCAAGATAATCGCAACGATCGGTATAAGGGATGACCTGATCATAGGTCATATTTTCACAATGTTTTTCGAAACAGCGGTGGAGATAACCGATTACCGGTGTGATCTCGGAAATGATCTCACCGTCTGTTTTCACTTTTAAACGAAGAACACCGTGAGTACTGGGATGCTGGGGCCCAATATTCAGGACCATTTCTTCGCCGTGTATTACTCCCATCCTTCCTTCACTTTCGGTATGGCTATGCCGTGGTACGTTTCCTGCACTTCGTAATCTTTTCTCAATGGATACCCTTCCCAATCTTCCGGTAATAACATTCTCCGATGATCCCGATGACCGTCAAAAAATATGCCAAACATATCATAAGTTTCACGCTCAAACCAGTCGCCGATACGCCAAATCTGTTCAATGGATGGAATGTTGGCCTTTTCCCTGGATACGGCAATCCTGATTTCAATTTTATGATCATGAGTCATGGAATGGAGATTGTATCTCGCTTCCAGCATGTTTTCGCCCATGTCCATTCCGGTATGACATTGCAAAGAATCAAAATGAAGAGATGGTTCAGATTTCAACCATTTTGCAATTTCGAACCAATTGTCCGGTTTCAGTTGAATATGTGTATCATTTAATTCAGCATCTAACGACCCTTGGAATGTATCTTCAATAATTTGTCCAAATTTCTGGTTGGGATTATCAGAAGGTGGTGTGTCTGCAATTGTTTCAGCCACTCGTTTTTCTTCGGCTGGCGCTGCCGTTGTGGTTGTTTTGGCAGCACGTTTGGCTTTAGCTAATGCTGATTTTACTTTCCCCCGCAGGACACGATCTTCAATAGCATTGATTTCGTCCATATCGCCGGCCAGTCCCTTTTCAACCAACTCAGCGATCAATTTCTCTTGATCAGCACTCATGCCATTTTCCGGGTCAGTGGACGCTCATCCAAAATTTTCTCCTGGAGTTTCAATAATCCTTCAATCAACGCCTCTGGACGAGGTGGGCATCCGGGAACATATACATCCACCGGCACAACAATATCCACACCTTTTAATACATGATATCCATGCTGCCAGTAAGGTCCACCACTTGTAGCACAGGAGCCCATGGCAATCACATACTTTGGGTCAGCCATTTGCTCATATAATTTTTTCACTCGGAGTGCCATTTTCATAGTCACTGTTCCCGCAACTATCATTACGTCTGCCTGGCGAGGTGATGAACGGGGCATCATACCCAATCTTTCCAAATCGTGGCGACTGGCAGCAGCAGCCATCATTTCGATGGCGCAACATGCTAATCCGAATTGGAAATACCACGGCGAGGTCGAACGGGCCCAGCCAATCAATTTATCTAATTTGGCTACAACAACATTGTCCTGAAATCTATTTTCAAGCATGCCCATCAGTTGGTTTCCTTTAATTGAATTTGGTCATAGCGACCTGCAGCATATTTCACTTTCCTCTTTACCCAATTCAGGTCAGCTTTAACCCATACATAAGCCAAGCCTACAATCAAGATTACAAGGAAAATAGCCATTTCGACCATAGCAAGAAGTCCTAGGTCTTTAAAAACAACGGCCCAGGGAAAAAGGAAGACAACTTCTACATCAAAGATGAGAAAGATCAGGGCGATTACATAAAACCGAATATTGAACTGGAGCCATGCAGACCCTTCCGACTCTTCACCACATTCGTAGGTTTCCAACTTTTCTTTTGATTTCTTGGATGGAGCAACTAAGGATTGAACGATCAGGGGTACGGCCACCATGATTATTCCCAGAATTGCTGCTACAAGAACAGTCCCAAAATCTCTATACATAAATTTTATTTTATTGAAGAATTAAGATATGAAATTTACTCCGTATAATTTTGGTGAGTCAAACTAAATGTCAGGAATAAATGCTGGAATATTTTAAATATAGATTATACCAGATGGAAAAATAAATTTTGTTAAAAATATCCATGATTTGTCTAAAAAATAAAAATGTAAAACGGCAATAGTCATGGAATCAATCACAAACTAAAGGCAAATAATTTAATATTTTTGTTTTACGGTTGGTTCACTTCCCGGAATTCATCTAATTTTTTATATGTCACTTTTTAATTCTATAGTCACTTCCGCCCTTCCAATTCTACCCAAATGGTTTGCCAAGCCCTTTGCTCGGCCTTATGTTGCAGGGCAAACAGAAGATGATGCCGTCACTCACATCCGTACTCTGAATGAGAAAGGATTCTCTGCAACGGTGGATATTCTTGGTGAGCATGTTTTAACAAAGGAAAAAGCACGAGATATTACAGCACAATATTGTCATCTATATGATCGCATTCTAAATGAATCACTGGACTGCAATATCTCCATGAAACCCACTCATGTAGGATTAAATATTTCTCTCGCAGAAGCCATGTCAAATATTACAACCATTTTGAAAAAAGCACAGGAGCATAATAATTTTCTGCGTATTGATATGGAGAATTCTCCTTTCACAGATCAAACTATTGAGATATACCATCACTGTAAGACGATCTATAATAACGTGGGGATGGTAATTCAATCTTATTTACATCGCAGCATTGATGATATACTTCTTTTAGCTGATGACCAATTCAATTCCCGGATCTGTAAGGGTATTTATAAGGAATCCGAATACATCGCCTACCAAGATCGGGAAGAAATTCAGGGCAATTTTTTAAAATTGGCCAAAAATATGGTAACACGAAATGCCTATTCTGCATTTGCAACCCATGACCAAGAGCTAATAGATCGATTATTGGATTGGATTATAACGGACAAAGTACCCAAAGACCTGTTTGAATTTCAGGTACTTTATGGCGTACCCATGAATGGACGATTGGAAGCGCTTCTTGGAGCAGGGTATAAAGTTCGTGTTTATGTCCCCTATGGCCCTGACTGGTTTGATTATTCGGTTCGCCGATTAAAAGAAAATCCAAAAATAATTTCATATGTGCTTAAAAACTTTTTTCGAAAAAGATGAATTCTCTATCAACAATCAATCAAATCTTTGAATTAAAAACGATCGCAGTGGTTGGTTTCAGTCCAAAACCTGAACGTCCCAGCCATTACGTTTCTATATATTTAAAAGAAATGGGCTACAATGTGATCCCCGTAAATCCTGGGCACAATGAAATTAACGGAATGACCAGTTATCCAGATTTGATATCAATACCTGAAAAAGTGGATGTTGTGGATATATTCCGCCGGTCTGAATTTGTGCCGCCTATTGTAAATGCGGCCATTTCCATAGGTGTAAAAGCCATTTGGATGCAAGACCATGTAATCCATGAAGAATCAGCCAAAAAAGCTGAAGATGCAGGACTGTTAGTTGTTATGGATGATTGTATGCTTAGACAGCATCGACTAATATTTTAAAAGGCATTTTTAACACAGATTATCTTTGTAAAAAATAAACTAGGCTAATCCATGCACAAAAAATTGGTCAAGAGTAGATAATTATATTAAATAGGATAAGCTTAGCTTTCTCCTCGTGTCCCCCAGCTCATTTTTGCCCGTAGGGTTTGGAAATAATCACGATCTTCAAAATCAACCAAGTTAATATCAAACTTTGCTTTAGTGATTTCCACTTTGCAAGACGGATCTAAAGGTTCATGAATTTGACCATCTGCTATGAATAATATGGAATCATCAGTGTCAGGAAATTCCAAAGCAATGCTGGAATCTGCAGGTACTACCAATGGGCGTGAAGTTAAAGAATGTGCTGATGAGGGTGTAATAATCAAGGAATCAACTTTGGGTGTCACAATGGGGCCACCTGCTGATAAAGAATAAGCTGTAGAACCCGTTGGTGTTGCAATGATAAGCCCATCAGCTCGATAATTACCGACCAAATGATTATTCACTTTGACTCTTGCAGTTAACATGCGGTGCGATTCTCCATTACTTAGCACAAAATCATTTAAGGCAACATGATGGATTGTATCTCCATTTTTTTGGATGGTTGCCTTTGCCAACATTCGTTTTTCCAAAATAAAGTCACCTGCTGCGACCTGAGTCAATCTGGGGAAAAGGTCATTTTTGGTTACTTTCGCTAAGAATCCCAAGTCACCTAAATGGATGCCAAGAATTGGAGTTTGATGATGTCCCATTGCTCGAGCCAATGAAAGAAATGTGCCGTCACCACCCAAAACCAACATAAAATCCAGTGAACCTATGTCATCCTTGGATGTGATTGCAGGCCGGGTATGGTCAGTGCAATTCTCATCCTTTAAAATACGTGTCGTCAAATGAGCGATCAACCCATTTTCATCGGCCCAGGATACGATTTTTGGGAGAGTTTCCCAAAAGGAATCCTTCTCCGTATTCCCCCAAATTCCGAATGTTTTGAGTGGAATCATTCAAAATCCCTTTCTACAATCTCACCTTCACTATTTTTAATCAATTCTTGCACTTTTTGTTCTGCATGTTTCAATTGATCCTGGCAGGATTTAATTAGGGTCATCCCTTCTTCAAACCATTCCAGGCTTTGTTCTAAAGTAGCTTCTCCGGATTCCATACTATCCACAAGGGTTTCCAACCGTTCCAGTGATAGTTCAAATGATGTTTGGTTTTTTTCTTTTTTCATAATAAAAATTACATGATTTAATAGTTGGGGTGATCGGTTGTTTTTTCTGCTCCAAATGAGCCGTTACCTATTTTTAAAGAAAAAGAATCCCCGATGGAAATATCAACTGCATTTCGAATTAGGTCACCATTTTTCATCAATGCGATTGCATACCCGCGGTCTAATACCTGGTTGGGCCCGAGACTAGTTAATTGTTTCTGGAGCGCTTTTGTTTTTTCAATTAAATGGTTTTGAGTAGTTGATATTCCATGGCGCAATCGCTGTTCAAATTGGGTTAATCTTTCAACCTGTCTTTGAATCTTTTTTTGAGGCTGCTGATTTGATATCCTAGCTTCCAGGTGATCGGTCAGAACCCAAGCTTGTTCTAAACCCCCTTTTAATACTCTTTTGAATCCTTTTTCTATTTCTCTTAGTAAAATCAGTATATCTTTCAGTGGTGTCGTTGCAAGTTCTGCAGCAATAGATGGTGTGGGTGCCCGGAGGTCTGCAACAAAATCAGCAATAGTAAAATCCGTTTCGTGGCCAACAGCGGAAATGATTGGGATAGTTGATTCAAAAATTGACCGGGAAACAATTTCCTCATTAAAAGACCAAAGATCTTCAATGGAACCTCCTCCGCGCCCAACAATAATAACATCAACTAATCCATGATCATTAAACTCTTGGATAGCATTAGAAATATCTTGAGCAGATTCATCTCCCTGGACTTTTGTTGATCGAACCAGAATATCCACTTGGGGTGATCTGCGGTTTAAAACATTTAGAATATCTTGTAAGGCTGCACCAGAGCCCGATGTAATAACACCAATTTTCCGGGGGAATTTCGGAATAGACTTTTTATGGATCGCATCAAATAATCCTTCTTCAGATAACGTTTTTTTTAATGCTTCAAACGCTTTAAATAGATCACCAAGTCCCGCTGGTTCCATTCGCGATACAATCAGTTGGACTTGTCCGCGTTGTTCATAAATGGAAACAGAGCCCAACACACGTACCTCCATTCCATCACTGGGCTTGAATTTTAAATATTGATTGTTGCCACGAAACATGGCACATTGCATTTCACATCGACCGTCCTTCATCGTAAAATACATGTGGCCTGAGGAAGGATGATGATGAAAATTAGAAATCTCACCCGTAACCCAAATATCAGAGAAGGAGCCTTCCAACAGAAAGCGTATTTGTGCATTCAATTCAGATACAGTGTATTGATTCCGAAGTTCAGGCATAGGTCAAATTATATGTCCTTTTGGGACGTTAAAATCAATGGCCGGCTTTAAATCAACCGGCCAATAATGAATATTATTTCTTTTTCTTATGACGATTGGCACGCAGACGTTTTTTACGTTTATGCGTATTCATCTTTTTCTTTTTTCTTTTTTTACCGCTTGGCATTTGGTTTCCGTTTATTTATTAATGAGTTCGTTCACACGTGAACGCATCAGTTTACTAGGTTTAAAGGTTGGTACAAATCGTTCAGGAAGATAAACCGCCTCACCTGTTCCAGGATTACGAGCTTTTTTTGGCATTCGATGTTTTATCCCAAATGTCCCAAACCCACGAAGTTCCACACGATTATTATTGGCTAAGGATTCAATAATAGTTCCCATCACTCCATTCATAACTGTTTCCGTTTCTACCTTGGTCAGCCCGGTAGCTTCTGATACGATATCTACGATTTCTTGTTTTGTCATTTTTATTCTCCTGGCGTAGTTACGCCCAATAATGTTTATCCTTCTTTCACCCAGATAACTAATTTTTGTCCAGGATGAATTAAGTGAGAACCATATTTCATATTATTCCAGCGTCGAATTTTGTTGGCCCGCGTTCCAAAATCTTCAGCAATTTGACCTAATGTATCTCCACGCTTAACTTTGTAGTTTCGTTTAGAATGTCCAGGGGGTCCTCCATTACTGCCATTACCAAAAATACGTCCACCCTTTAATGGTATTTTCAGTTTTTGACCGACCCGAACCTTGTTTCGATTCCTGATTTTATTGACTGCTGCGAGATCATGAATGGATACATTATATTTTTTAGAAATCGTCCATAAGCTTTCACCGTATCGAACCCGATGTTGAACAAATTGGGGAGCAAATCGTTCATCTGAAGGGATTGCATTCCATGCAGCCAGAAATCCATCTTTTTTACCCATGGGTAATTTCAATGTATAGGATCCTTCTGAAGGCGTTGCAGATTGACGTAATTCCGGATTGTATTCACGAATCACTTTCCCTTTGATGCCTGCTACTCGAGCTAGAACTGCCAGATCAGCACTTTTTTCTAAAACTACTTCTTCAAACTTAAAGGGTTTAGCTTTTGGTAATTTGAATCCATAGAGGCCAGGTGTTTTCGCAATAATAGCAGCGGATAAAAAATAGGGAATATAATTTCTAGTTTCTCTGGGTAGAGATTTAAGCTGCCAAAAATCATAGGTTTGATGAAGTTTAGATGCTCGTAAAACTCGCCCTTCCCCGCAATTATAAGCTGCAAGTGTTAAATACCAGTTATCAAATAAATTATTTAGGTCCTTTAGATATTGACATGCAGCATGGGTGGCTTTAACAATGTCCCTCCTTTCGTCCCTGTACCAATCCCTGTTTAAGCCATATTGTTTCCCTGTTGAATAAATGAATTGCCACATTCCAGATGCGTTTGCATGGCTGTAGGCTTTGGGATTTAGTCCTGATTCTATCATAGCCAGATAAATAAATTCTTCAGGCATTTCATGCTCTGCTAAAATAGGCAAAATAAGGTCCTTATATTGCATATAACGTTTCAACCAAATTTGAAATTGCTTACGTCCTTTGGTTTGGAAATAATTAATAAATTGATCTACTTGTTTATTTCGCACCAGAGGAATGTGCCCATCCCGATCATCCACCACAGTGAATTTGGTATCCCCCATTTCAATTTCAATTGCCTCTGTGATATCAGTTCGAATTCTTTCAGCCATACCAGGTGCATCAACATGTTGAACAGTCACAAGTTTTGTGGTATAAAGGTTTGTGAATGTTCTATTGAATCGCTCGAATTCTTCTTTATCTTCCAAGTTCATTTCACCAATTTGGTCCGCTTCCATCAATAGTTCAAAAATTCGGCTGAGATGATAAATCACCTCCAAAGTATCACCATGGTAATCTGAGATCACCGCTTCTGCCATGAAGTTTTTCGAATCTCTCAGGATAGTTGGGTATCGATTTCGGGATTCATCCAAAGTTGCTATACTATCAGTCTTAGTAGATACAGTAGTGGTTAACGATGCTTCAGTAGGGAAAGACATGGCCCATGACCCAGATATATATCCGAGCCAGATGGCAAGGTGTAGAATAGCGCTAAAGGTTTTAATCAAAGGGATTTAGACGAAATACTGCGGGCGAACTTAGAGTGGGACTCTAGCTTTATACAAGACCTTCCATCCTCATTTTATTAACTATTATAATTTTGTTGAATTCAGACATAAACGAAATGATATTTATCCTTCATCTCTAACTTTTCACTTAGGCATTCACAACAATGACTTTAGACTCAAATGCACCGGTATTTGATAAGTGGAAAAATTCTTTTATTGAATAAATCATAAACTTCGCCTCACTTTGCATACATGGCAATGCCAGCCGAAACAATAATGGCTCTTTAGATATAGTAATCCCTGAGCAATGTGGAAGGATCTTAATTGTTTTCGAGTCAAATTATTCCCAAATAATCGATTCAAACTACCATATGTGTTTGGTAATTGTAGTTTCGTCCATCGTTCAAAATAGGAAATATAATCAGATTGAGATTTCCCGGCTATAGCAGGGTAATGAACATTCCCGCACCACTCTACCCAAGTTGTCTCTCCAAATCCATAGTCTTCAAAACCCTGTTTCACTTGCTGCAAGGTCAAGCCTTCTGGTGCATCCATAAAATAGTCAAAGCTCCATTGAGCGATGCGTTTAATGATTCGTTGAGGATGGCGCGTAGGCATGGTTCCTGAACGATGCCAATGTAATGTAGATGAAAAATGCATGAAGGTTTTAACCCAAGTATCTTTTGAAATATTTTTTGTGATATATGGGAATATTATATTCCCTAGTTTTCTATAAAGTTGTCTGTTTTCCCCAGCACCAAAATTAACCAATGATTCAATAAAAACCCGTTTTTGCTTTTCCGTTACACTTTTTTTGAAAAATAATACTTTTTCATTCCACCGTTTCAACCCGAATTCCATTAACACTATCATTTGATTTGGTGTAAGTGGCTGGTTTGGCAATAAACACTCATACCTTTTTTCAATTGAATGGGCATCAAGTTGAATAGTTGTCACATTGAGTACAGGTTGTCTGGCAAAAGTTGATACAACATGTAAAACCACACCATCATATCTATCATTACTTAAGTGCCCATGAGAAATCCAGTAAGATTCATGGCTATGAATTTCTACTGCACCTTTTATCATTTCACCATTTACCCAAATGACCGCATCTAAAAAATCTGGGCCTTCATTCTTGTTTTTCCGCCCAGGAGAAAATGCGGTTACAAAATTTCCAAATCGATCTTTCATAACCGTTCCTGGTTTTACCTTTTCCCAGAAAGCCGCCAAAGTGGACTCTTTTACATTATTCGCGTCTTGAATTCCTCCAGGAAAAATTGATGGAATCGAGTAAAAATGATACATCAATTTTGTTTTAGTAATTGTTGAACTTCATTTCGCACATGGGTCGCTAATTCTCTCCTTGTTTCATTGGTATAGGTTCCCGGTGGGATCGGTTTAGAAAGCCGCAATTCAATTGGATGGTTTTTTATTGTCCATGACCCTTTTTCCAGCATTTCGAAAGTGTTTACAAATGCCACCGGAACGATTGGGATTTCGGTTTCAATTGCTAGGATCAATCCGCCGCGTTTAAATTGCCCCAAAGTCCCATCTTTGGTTCGTGTCCCTTCAGGGAATAGTAATACGGAACGTGGCATTTTTAGCAAAGATTCTCTTGCAATCTCCAAAGATTTCAACGCTTGTTCTTGACGACCTCGATCCACAAATATATGACCAGCAACACGCATGACCCAGCCAAGAACTGGAATAGATTTTAACTCTATTTTTGCAATAGAGACCACCCAATAGGGTAGCCCTGCGAAGGCTAATAATATATCAAATTCGGAAGCATGATTTCCTGCAAAAATATACGATCCATTTGGCTTCAGGAATTCCAAACCTTTTACAGAATATTTAACACCTCCAAAAAAGAGGATTAATTTAGCCCACAGATTAGCACAATAGCCCAATGTCCTACCCCGCCGGGGTTCAAAAATAGAAACAACAATTCCAAAAAAACCCAATAATGTGGTCCAAATAACTGTATTGAATAAAATCCAAATGTAACGCAATTAGGTGATCTCTCGAATACCTAAAAAATTAGCAACTTCATTTGGAAATTGAATTGTTCCTTTTTCTGTTTGGTATGTTTCCAATAACGCAACCATGAGCCGAGGTGTTGCTACACCCGAACCATTCAAGGTATGGAGAAAATCAACTTTATTATCTTCTGATCTTCGATATCGAATATTTCCCCGTCGTGCCTGAAAAGATTCAAAGTTACTGCATGATGATACTTCCAACCATTTTTTCTCACCAGGTGCCCATATTTCGAGGTCATAACATTTAGCGGCCGCGAAACTTAAATCGCCTGTGCATAATTCAACCACACGGTAATGAAGACCCAATTTCTTTAAAATGGATTCTGCCTGTTTTGTAAGATGTTCTAATTCCTCGTATGATGTTTCTGGAACTGAAAATTTCACTAATTCCACTTTGTTGAATTGGTGTACTCTTAAGAGACCTCTGGTGTCTTTTCCATAAGAACCTGATTCCCGCCTAAAACACGGGGAGTATGCTACATAATAGATAGGTAGTTCTGATTCATCCAGTATTTCATCACGATGAACATTGGTAACAGGCACTTCTGCTGTGGGAGCCAAATAGAGATTATCCACTTCAGTATGATACATATCTTCCTCAAATTTTGGCAATTGGCCCGTAGTCACCATGGATTCTTTTCTCATTAATACTGGAGGAAATAATTCAGTGAATCCGTATTCTCTTTCATGATGATCAACCATGGCATTGATTAAAGCACGTTCTAATTGGGCGCCTTTCCCAACGTACAGGGGGAATCCGCTTCCAGATAATTTTGCGCCTCGCTCAAAATCAAATAGAGTTAATGACTCACCTAATTGAAGATGGGATTTAGGAGTAAACATAAAGTCAGGTTTTTTTCCCCAGGATTTTATTTCGACATTGTTAATCTCATTGGATCCTTTGGGAACAGTTTCATGTGGCAGATTTGGAATTTGGTATAATATTTTATTTAATTCTTCATCGGTTTGGTGAAGTCTATTTTCAATTTCCTTTAGCCGATCTCCCAACTCACGAGTTTGTTTAATGGCACCTGAAGCATCTTGCCCAGCTTTTTTTGCCAAACCGATAGCTTCCGAAGCACTATTTCTTTCAGCTCGAAGATGGTTAACCTCTGTTTGTAGTCTACGAAATGTCTTATCCAATAAAAGAAGTTGATCCACATCTGCATGGTCATTTTTTAATGCAAGCATTTCTTTATACAACTCCGGCTGTTTTCGGAGATCCTTAATTGATATCATATTATATTACCAAAATTTAAAAGGAGAATTTATTTTAAATCTAAAAGATTACCTATAACACGTTATACATTTTAAATTATTTTTATCTAGCATCAGATAGAAATATCAGAAATATAATTAATAGAATAAATTGATTTATTCTATTAATGCAGTGCTAAATGTAAAAAATCGAAAAATTTGAACATGTAGTTATTATAACAGAAGAAATTACGATACGGGCTTTTGCCCGGGCTAATTTTATTTTGGAATTTCAATGGTTGTTTAATAAGTTTTAAAGTACATATTAGGATTTCTATCGATAAAAACTGCGCCCAGTTTACCATAAAAAAAGGCAACATAAAAAATACAACATCGTCTTGGCGATAGCAAATTCCTATCCCATGTCGAAACCTCGACGAATTATCACTAAATATTATGAATAAAATTTTTCTTCTTATTGGAGTCTTTGCATCCTTATTTGCTCAAACACTTGATATTAATGCATTGAGAATGGCCCAATCCAAAATATCTAATTCTGGTTATACTAATGCATCCACATCTAATGAAAGGCAGGAACAAACAAGAATAAAAGTGGATAAACCAATCAACCCAGAACAGTATTTAGTTGGCCCGGGCGATCAATTCCTTGTAAATATTATTTCAAGTGAAAATGTAGCAAATTATACACTAACTGTCTCCCCCACAGGAGAAATTCTTATTCCATCTGTAGGTATAGTCCAAGTAAATGGACAAACACTTTCAAGTTCAATCAAGAAAATGGAAATTGCGATTCAAACTCTTAACCGTAGTGCTAAAATATTTATTATTTTATCTGAGATTAGAGAGTTTAAGGTTAAAGTTATTGGTCATTTACAAAACCCCGGATTTTATACCATCACGCCAGTTTCTCGAGTGTCTGACTTGTATGAAGAAGTTCTTCATAAATTACAATCTGGTCTAAATACTGACCAAAATACTGACCAAAATACTGACCAAAATACTGACCAAAATACTGACCAAAATACTGACCAAAACCTTTATCCGGAAATGTCCAGACGTAATATAGAGGTCTATCGAAATGGAGAGTCTATTCAGGTAGATTTGGTAAAATTTGGATCAACTGGAGAAGAGATTAATAACCCATTTCTTCAGCAAGGAGATGTGGTAAGAATACCTCTGAAAGAACATTTAGTCGGAATTTTTGGAGGTATAAAAATCCCGGGAAATTATGAATTTATACAAAGTGAATCTTTATCTGAATTTGTAGAACTTGCTGGCGGTTTAAGGCCTGATGCAGACTCAAATAAAGTAGAAATTACTCGGTTCATTTCATCTAAAGAAAAATTTAGTTTTATTACATCAATGTCACAGGCAGATACTATAATAATTTCATCGGAGGATCATATCATGGTCCGGTATGACCAAGACTATAAACGCCAGGATATTGTTTACATCAACGGGGAAGTGAATTATCCCGGTGTATATGCAATCGAACCGGGCAAAACAACCATCGGTGAAGCTCTTCAAAAAGTAGGAGGATTCACAACAAGAGCGGATCAAACAAAAATAATTATAAATAATAAATCTATTGCTAAAATCCCGGATCGTGAGAATAAAAGGATTTTACTGATTCCCGTTGAAAATAGGTCGCCTGAAGAGAAAGCTTATATAAAAGCTAGAATGCTCACAACAAAAGGCACAATAGAATCATCGTCTTTAGAACAAGCAGAATCGCTCATGAGCCTTCCCTTAGTGAATGAGGATGAAATTGTCATCCTCGAGAATTTTGACTATATAGAAATTTTGGGAGGCGTTCTTAAACCGGGACGCTACCCATATACCACAGATATAACCTTTGATGAATATGTTGATCTCGCAGGCGGAATAACTAATACAGCAACACGAAAAAAGTTTATCATTAAAGCTGGCACAGGTCAACGATTACCTATTAACAAAACTTCCCAGATTGAAAATGGGGATACCATTTTTATACCAGAAAAAATGGAGTATAACAAATGGATAATTCTGAAAGATATTTTGGCATCTTTGGGACAAGTTGCAGCTTTAATTGTCGTTATTCAAAATGCCCTTGGTATTTGAATTGGAAAAATCAATGCCCAATTTAAAATTCAATGTATCAAATAAACTTCATAGTGCAATATCAAGGGTTGCAACAATTTTTATACAGCATCCTTATAATCAGTTTAAGCGTGGACCATTACTAACAAACATCAATTATTAATGAAAAAAGTAATCACATACGGAACGTTTGATTTGTTCCATTTTGGTCATTTAGAATTATTACGCAGAGCAAAAGAATTAGGCGATTTTTTAGTTGTGGCAGTATCGACAGATGAGTTTAATATTATAAAAGGGAAAAAATGTATTTACCCGTTTGAACATCGAAGTAAAATAGTTGAAGCAATTCAATATGTTGATAAAGTAATTCCTGAAGAAAATTGGGAACAAAAACGAATGGATATTCTATCAAATAAAATTCAAATATTTACAATCGGTGATGATTGGAAGGGTGAGTTTGATAAATTAAGTGATATCTGTGATATTATTTATATCGATCGTACGAAAGGTATTTCTACAAGTAACCTTAAAGATAATTTAGCAAGTGGAAATTAAAATGGAGTTAACATCACACGAACAAAAAATTCTGGATATTGTCAATAATCATCCCGAAATCCTGGAAAATCCTGGAAAAAGAACACAAATTGCCGAACTTTACGGACTTTCTGAAAAAACCTTAAGAAATAGGATTGCTGAATTAAAAAAATATGGTGTTTTAACGAAAGACAATGAATCAACTGACCCTGAGAATAAAGCAATAATTACTGATGACAATGAAGTTGATCTTTTAGCAATTTGGGAACTAATCAAATCACAAAAATGGTTTATAACAAAAATATCGATCTTTTTCACTATGCTGGGACTCATCTATTCGTTGATGGCAACGGTTTACTATGACTCTTCAATTTCAATGTATCCGGCAGGCGACCTCTCACAGGCAAATGGCGGGCTGGGAGAATTTAATGGGTTAGCGAAATCGTTTGGAATCGGGGGGTTTGGCTCAGCGCCAACCTATAACATACCTGACATAATTAATAGCAGAACATTAATAAAAGACATCATCCTAAAAAAATGGAAAACAGCAAAGTTCCCCCAAGGTACAAATCTCATTTCATTTTGGGAATTGGATAAACCAAAACTTTTTTCACCTAAAAAATGGATAATGAATTTTTTTCCGACAGGAGAATTCGCAGCGAAACCTGAAGAGTTGCTTGTATATGAAGCTAAACTAAAATTAGACAAACTAATTTCGGTCAAGGAAGAATTATCGGGCCTTATAAGAATATCAGTCCTGATGCAGGACCCAAATCTTGCATCTGACATTGCAAATTATATAGCAAAATTTGTAAAGGAATTCATTTCGTATGAGCAACAAATGGAAGCTACTAGAAATCGGGAGTTTATTGAAAACCAAAAATTGGATGCAAAAAATGAACTGGAAAAATCAGAAGAATTATTAACTGATTTTAGAAACAATCACCCCACAAATTTGGACTCACCTAGACTGAAAATGATTCGCAGTCGTATAGGCAGTACCATCGAGGAAAACCGTGCAGTTTATATTACCCTCCGACAACAATTTGAAATAGCCAAAATTGAAGAAGTAAAAGATAATTTACTCATCAATATATTGGATAATGCTGAACCGGCAGTGTTAAAAGCTAAACCAAAACGGAAGATAATTGTATTACTCAGTATCTTTCTTGGCGGAATAATCGGAATTTCAATAATATTGATTCGCTATTCAGTAAATAAATAATTTATTTATTCATGTTCACATTATTTTGAACATCACAGGTTAAATAATTAGAGGGAATACAAATGGCTTATAGTAAAAATAATGAATTTAATTTATAATGATGTGTTAAAAATGTTGAAAGAAATCTATTCATAGAATACTAAAGATCTAGTATTTAACTTAATTTAGATAAAATTTATGCTCATAAATAATATTAGATATTCAACAATCACAACTGTAAGCCGTTTGGTATCCGGATTTTTTTTAATATTTATTTTAGCACGACTATTAACATTGAGTGCCTTCGGAATACTAACCTATTCAATTGTTTTTGCAAATTTATTAGTGTTGATTATTGAATATGGATACGAACTAAAATTATCAAAAGATACAGCAAGGAATCTGAATGACATCGGTATTCTAACTTGGAGAGCAGTAAAAGTAAAATTATTACTTTTAATTTTTGTAATTATTATATTATTTATTCTGGGCATTTTTTCATACCCTGATCCAACAACATACAAGATTATTTTCATTCTTTGTATTTCTTCGGTTTTTAATTCGTTCGCCAAACATTTTTTAATCCCATATAGAAGTGTTGATAGGTTTGACGTTGAGGCAAAATATGTTTTTATCAATAATATTTTACTTTTTTGGGTTGTAGCCTTAATCGCCTATTCATCTCGAAATATTACAGCCATAGCGTTAGGATTTTTATGCGTAAAAATAATATATAGCACCCTTACTGTAAGAAAATTTATTTCTGATTTTGGATTTAAATTTGATACTGTAAATCTTTTTGATGAACTGAAACAAACTTTCCCTTATGCCGTCCACATTGCGGTTGGAGCTTTGTACTTGAATATTGATACGATTATATTAAGAGCATTTGTTTCGAATTCAGAGATTGGGATATATCAAGCAGGAATGAGGGCCATGGCAGCCACCACCATTGGACTGGGTATATTAAATTCTGTTTTAATCCCAAAGTTGTCATCTTTAGTGGATAAAAGCAAGGATCAGTTAATTGAATTATCAACAAAATTCAATTTAGTTGCTTTTATTTTGGGCGTATTGATAGCATTCATTGTAAACATTTTTTCCAATGAATTGATTTATCTAGTTTATGGGGAAAAGTTTTCTACACTTTCAAATTATGTTATTTATTTCTCTATAATAATTTTTCTTAGATATTTTGGTGTCGTCTATGGAGCACTACTTACAATATCAGATAAACAAAAAATAAGGACGTATGGGGTGCTTTTCACACTCTTATTTATCATTGTAGTTGACTTATTTGTCATCCCAACGTATGAATTATATGGAGCATTGTACACGCTTATTGCATCTCATATTATTTTAAATACAATATACTTTTATTTTGCTTATAAAGAGTATAGAACTTCTTTTTTCAATATTGCTTATGTCAAATAAGTTATTAAAGTTAATTATTTATATTTTGAACACCCCACTTTATTGGATTTCATATTTTATTCCCAAAAGTAGTAACATATGGGTTTTTGGTGCTTGGTTTGGCAATCAATATACTGATAATAGCAAATACCTGTTCGAATATGTTAATCGTAATCATAAAAAAATAAGACCTATTTGGCTTTCTAAAAGTAATAAAGTATTAGAATATATTCATTCACTTGGTTATGAAGCTTACAGTACATACTCTTTTAAAGGATATTACTTTGGTATACTAGCCAAATATGTAATTTTGTCAACAGCAATTTCTGATGTTAATAGATATGTTTGTGTATCTCCATCATCTACAGTTTTACAGCTTTGGCATGGGACTCCACTCAAAAAAATTCATTTTGATGACAAAAATAATAAATTACTAAATCCAATTGGAGTTAATCGGATAGTAAATTTATTGACAAATTTTGTTTTTCCCTTCAAAGGCAGACACTATGATTACATGATTTCTAGTTCAGATATTGTAACCGATTGTTTGAAGAGTGCATTTCAAATAAAAAGGAAAAATATTTTACCATCTGGGTATCCAAGAAATGATGTCTTATATTCTAAAAAAAATACCGAAAAAATAATTTTATATTTACCAACTTTTAGAAATAATAGTAATTACAATCTTTTCTATAATCTCAATGTATATAAAATGACTGCATTTTTAAAGGATCATGATATAAATTTTTATTATAAACTTCATTATGTTGATAAAAGTACATTAAATGAAAAAAACGTAAATATTAAGCAATTACATGATATTGATATATATGAATTATTAGCAATAACAGATATACTAATAACCGATTACTCAAGTGTGTATTTTGATTTTCTACTTACTGGTAGACCTATTATTTTTACCCCCTTTGATTTGGATGACTATATAAGAAAAGAAAGGGAACTTTATTTTAATTATCACGAGGTAACCCCTGGACCAAAATGTCGAGATTGGAATGAAGTATTATTAGAATTAGAAAAAATAATTTCAGGTAAGGATGATTATAAAAAGGAAAGACAAATTGTAAATAATCGATTTAATACTTTCCAAGATGGAAACAGTTCAAAACGGGTAGTTGAATTTATTCAACAACAGATCATATGAACTCTGTCAATATCTGTTTTTTAATCCTGAATTACAATTCCTACAAAGATACTATTTCTTTTGTTCACCATATTTCGGGTAAAGAAAAAAATCTTCAATTACTACCAATTTTGATTGTTGATAATTGTTCTTCTGATCATTCTTTTGAGATTTTACTACAAGAATTTCAAGATAATCAAAGTGTTGATGTCATACAAACTGAAAAAAATGGTGGCTATGGATACGGAAATAATTGGGGAATTAAACACTTACAAAACACTTATAATACCGAATTTATCATTATTTCTAATCCAGATGTTAAAGCTGATGTTGCAATTATCCCTGAAATGTTAAAGGCTTTTCAAGTTGATAAAAAAATAGCTACTGTTTCTGTTCAAATGGTTAATAGTAATAATAAACCTCAGTTGTCAGCTTGGACATTGCCTAATCTATTTGATGATATCATTTTATCTGTTGGTTTGCTTAAAGCAATTTTTGGAAATCCTGTAGAATATCCTAAAACAATGAAACCCCAATATGTTGACATTCTCCAAGGTGCATTTTTTATGATAAAATTTAAAGCTATGGATGAAATAGGCGGCTATGACGAAAAAATGTTTTTGTATGGAGAAGAAAGGATACTGGGTTTTAAACTAAAAGGAATAGGGTATAAACAATATTTTCTCCCTCATTTGTCGTTCATACATCATGTAGGGAAAACGATAAATAAGATTTGTCCTGGCAGACTATATAAATTCAGAATTCTTCAGAAAAGCAGGCGGCATTACCATAAAAAATATTTAAAACAAAATTGGATTAAATTGTTCGTGTTTGATCTTTTTACATTGGTAGGAATAATGGAAAAATGGGTTTTAGATATATTCTCAGATATGAAATCTCATGAGAGTCATTAAATTTATAATATTATATACGCTCTCTATCCTAATACGACCTTTTATAAAGATTGATAAGCAGTTATTGTTATTCGGCACTCAGGGTGGCAGTTCATACGAAGGGAACGCCAAATATTTATTTGTATATTGTAATCAACACACGAGTTACCATTGTGTATGGGTAACGAAAAATAGAAAAATAGAAAAAGAAATAAATGATTCTGGATTTGAATCTGCCTATTATTTTTCATGGAATGTGCTACTTTTATCCTTAAAAGCATATTGTGTGTTTATAACGCATTCTCTTTCGGACGTGATGCCAATATTTTATAATTCACAAACAATAATAATAAATTTATGGCATGGGATTCCTATAAAGAATGTTAGTCTCTTAGATAAAAATCTATCCATTATAGCAAGAATACTTGATTATTGGCGAGACAAAAGATGCGATTATTTTATTTCAAATTCCGAATCATTTAATCAAGATTATTTGAAATGCTTCAAAATTAATAAGGGAAAAATCATCGTGGGAGGTTTGCCGCGTATTGATTTTCTCTTCAACCCTGAAAAATTCGTTCCAAACATCACCAATCCTTTTCCATCTATGAAAAAAGTATATTTATATGCACCAACCTTCAGGGATTATATATACCAAAACCCCTTTTACGAAAAAAACTCTATATTAAAACTCAATGAATATTTAGAAGAATCAAATAGTTTACTATACATCAAACATCATCCGTTCGATACCGAAATGCCAAAAATGGAAAGTTTGAATAATATTTCAAGTTTTAATAAGAATATTGATATATATGAAATTTTACCTTTCGTTGATAGTCTTATCTGTGATTATTCTTCCATAGTTTATGACTTTTTCATTGCCTATCCGAAGAGAGATATTTTTCTCTATTGCCCTGATTTAAAGAAATATGAGCAAGAAAGAGGTTTTTTGGGGCCTTTTCATGACCTTTATAATAGTGGGACCGAACCTTACAAATTCGGATTTAGAAAATTAATAAAACCTTCTAATATTTTTAATATAAATGAACTTTATGGGGTTGGAACAACTTCATGTAAAACCATCATGAAAATTATAAACCATCATGATTAATAAATTTAATAAATTATTAATAATATTGTTGATCACATTTGCTGGTGCAGACCGTATCAACTTTGGTGTCAATTTAACAGATTCCTTTAAGCTCACCCCCTTTCTTTTATTATCTATTATTTATTTACCTTTTACTTTAACATTTTTTATAAAAAGGATCAAACTAAACTGGTTGGTAGATAATCAATTCTTTTTATCGTCTTTTACTTTATTTTTATGCTTGGTAATTATGAGTGCTGTATTCTCGCCTGCAGTTATTATGTCTTCGAAGCGTATCGTATTATTGTTCATAATAATAATAATAATTATTATTATTCTCTCAGAGTATGATGCATCTCAAATAAATAATTTCCTCATCTATTCAAGTATTTCTGGCTCAATTCTCTTTTTAATTTTTAACGGATTATTATTGACTACCTGGTTAAGAATAATACAAATTGATCTGGCACAAATTGATCTTATTCCAGATACAATTGCCTATTATATTCCTAGGTTAGGTGGATTCTCAGGTGATGTAAATCGCGGAGGATTTGTACTATCTTTTTATACATATATTTTATGGGTCAACCGAAAGAAAATAAGGTTTAGCGGTTTTTTATTATGCATCAATCTTTTAATGCTTTTCCTAACATTATCCCGCTCAACTTATCTGCTGCTATTTATTTTATTTTTATCGTATGCTCTCTTATTCCAACGACATTTATTTAATATTGAGTTTATGTCTTATCTACTTATTCCTCTTCTTGTTTTAATAGTTGGTCTTATTCAAATGGATAATATTGGCATAATTGAAATTGAGCCAGTAATTGAAGAAAGACTTTCGATTACTAGTGAAAAAGGTACATCTGCGAACATTCATTTTGATTTAATAGCAAAGGGTACAAAACTTATTTTAGCTGATATGAAATATTTCTTTTTCGGAATTGGCCATGGTGTTTCCTATTTATTGACCGATGGTTATTATTGGAGCGGAACTAAATATGGTAATTTTCACTCACAGTATCTTTCAATTTTTATTGAAAATGGTGTATTTGCGTTTTTCTCTTTTTTATTTTTTACATTAATCTATCCTATATATTTTGGTAAAAAGAATATTTATTTACCTTTATTAATTGCTTTGATTTTTTTCAATATTTTCTATCAGTTAACTAATGAGCCAACTTACTGGTTAGTCATATTACTTTTTTATAAATTTCAAAATGATGTAGGTTGATAAAATAAATATGGAAATTTATATCAATGCACGGTTTTTAACTCAACAAATTACTGGTGTACAGCGATTCGCAATTGAAATTTCAAAAGAATTAAGAAAAATGGATGCCCAGGTGAAATTTGTTTCACCTGTTAAGGTCATCCATAATGACATCGCAAGTGAATTAGGTGTAATTCCTATCGGTTCATCAACCAGTCATTTCTGGGAACAGATTTCATTACCAAGGTACTTGAAAAGAATCGGGAGCCCACTTTTAGTTAATCTGTGCAATACGGCACCACTCTATTATAGCAATAAAGTTGTCACTATTCATGATGTTGCTTACAAGTTGTTCCCTGAAAATTTTTCCTTACCGTTTAGGACTTATTACAATTTCCTTGTACCAAGAATTTTGCAATCTTCTAGAAAAATAATTACGGTTAGCAATTTCTCAAAACGAGAGATTCTAAAGCATTACAAAATTGAAGAGAACAAGGTAGATGTAATATATAATGCTGTGAGTAAAGAGTTTACACCTTCAAAAAAAGAAAATTATGAAAAATATATTCTTGGGGTATCATCCCAGAGTAAGCATAAAAACTTTGACATGCTGATTAAATCCTTTAATAAAATAAAAGACAAGGACCTAAAGCTATACATCATTGGTGAAAAAAATAGAAATCTGAATAATATACTTACAAAAGAACATAAATTAAATTCGGATGTTATATTTACCGGACGTGTAAGTGATCAGGAATTAGCAGAACTGTATTCCAATGCTGTATGCTTTGTTTTTCCATCATTATATGAAGGTTTTGGTATTCCTCCATTAGAAGCTATGGCATGTGGTTGTCCGATTGCTGTATCAAACGTTGCATCTTTACCAGAAGTTTGCAGGGATGCAGCTCTATATTTTGATCCTTTAGATATGGAAGATATTGCTGCAAAAATTCTAAAGGTCGTCCAAAATAATGATATGAAAAAAACCTTAATACGCAAAGGATTTAACCAAGTAAAAAAATATTCTTGGGAAAAATCAGCAAATAAATTGGTAATAAATATGAAAAAGTTGTATAAAAATTGAATGTAGCTGTCATCCATGATTGGTTTGCCTGGTACTCTGGAGCAGAAAGAGTTGTTGAGGAAATATTGAAGATTTATCCGAATGCAGATCTATACGCTACGGTCGATATTCTAACGGAAGAAGAACGGAAATTTTTAAACGGGAAAAATATTTACACATCTAATCTTCAAAAATTCCCATTTATTAAAAAATATTATAAACATTATATTATTTTATTTCCTTACTGGGTGGAAAAATTTGATTTATCAAAGTATGACTTAATTATTTCCAGCTCCAGCTCTGTAGCTAAGGGTGTGAAATGTACAGAGGATCAAATCCATTTGTGCTATATTCACACGCCTGCTAGATATGTATGGGATTTGCGAGAACAATATATCCTGGAAACTGGCTTGAATCGCGGTTTAAAACGAAAAGTGGTTGACTATTTTTTAAATCGTTTTCAAAAGTGGGACTTGTTAAATACACATAAAGTGAACCATTTTATAGCAAATTCCAATTACGTTAAATCAAGAGTCAAAAGAATTTATGGGAGAGAATCAACTGTAATCTACCCACCAGTTGATTCAGATCTTTTTAAGATTCTTGAAAAAAAAGGAAATTTTTATTTAACTGCGTCCAGAATAGTTCCCTACAAAAAAATTGATCTGATTGTCCAGGCATTTACAAAAATGCCAGACAAAAGATTGATCGTGATTGGGAAAGGTCCAGGGTTAGCTAAATTAATCGAAGTGGCGACACCTAATATTCAATTACTTGGATACCAACCTTTCAAGGTACTACACGATTATATGCGAAAAGCAAAGGCGTTTATTTTCGCAGCTGAAGAAGATTTTGGGATAATACCCGTTGAAGCGCAAGCTTGCGGAACCCCTGTGATAGCTTTCAAAAAAGGAGGCTTATTGGAAACTGTTCTTGAGTATAAAACAGGATTGTTTTTTAAAGAGCAAACCATTGAAAGTTTAATTAAAGCTGTGGAGAAATTTGAATTGATCTCTCAAACATTTAATCCTATTTCTATCCGAGAAAACGCAATGCGATTTAACAGTAAGCGATTTAGAAATGAAATTGAAAACTGTATTAATCAATTTCTCAACAAACAAAATACAACTATTACTAAACAAAAGGACTTATAATTAGAAATGAAAAATAGAACTTTAATTACAGGTGGCGCCGGGTTTATCGGCTCTCACTTATGCGACAGACTTTTAAGCGAAGGACACGGTGTTCTTTGCGTGGATAACTATTTCACAGGTACAAAGTCTAATATTGCCCATTTGTTGGATAACCATCAATTTGAACTTATGCGTCACGATGTGACCTTTCCGCTTTATGTTGAAATGGATCAGATCTACAATATGGCTTGCCCCGCATCCCCTATACACTATCAGTATGATCCAGTACAAACCACCAAAACTAGTGTTCATGGTGCAATAAATATGCTGGGGCTTGCCAAACGGACTAAGGCACGGATTTTCCAGGCATCCACCAGTGAAGTGTATGGGGACCCATCTCAGCATCCACAAACAGAATCTTATTGGGGAAATGTAAATCCTATCGGTCCTCGGAGTTGTTATGATGAGGGCAAACGATGTGCTGAAACATTATTTTTTGACTATTTTCGTCAACATAACCTTGATATCAAAGTAGGAAGAATTTTTAATACCTATGGTCCAAGGATGCGACCCGATGATGGGCGAGTGGTTTCCAATTTTATTGTTCAGGCTCTGACGGGGAAGGATATTACTGTTTATGGCAAAGGAGACCAAACAAGATCCTTTTGTTATGTAGATGACCTGGTGGAAGGGATTCTAAGACTCATGACAACAGAAAAAGGTGTTACGGGTCCAATGAATCTTGGGAATCCTATTGAATATACAATATTGGAGATTGCAGAAATCGTCATTGATCAGATTGGATCTAAATCCAAAATTATTTTTGAACCACTACCCGAAGATGATCCTAAACAACGGCAACCTGATATTTCATTTGCAAAGTCAGAGCTTAATTGGGAGCCGAAGACCCAATTGAAAGAAGGATTAGATAAAACAATTCAATATTTCGAGCAAACTCTCTCTAATAATGTCAACGGTTAAACGTTGGACTTATTGGGTTAATTTTCAAATTCATAATCAACAATTATGAGTAAAACCATTAAATCAAAAACAGTAAATTGGATTTTGACTGTCCTGGCGGATAGTTTATCCTTTTGGGGCGTTTTTTCATTTTGCATCATGCTTTACAATACAGGATTATTTGGATATGCCCGTTCAGTCTTCGATGTGTCCATCATAGAAGTGTTTTTAGCTTATCTTCTATTTATTTATGTTTTATACAATAATGGTGCCTACAGAAAGAAACGAGACTTTGCAGGAATTCAGCGTCTAAAAAGTGTTATAAAGGGTGTGCTACAGGTAGTCGTGATTTATATTGTATTAGCATATACTATAAAGTACCAAATACCAAGAATTATATCTGTTACCTTCATTGTTACAATCCCGATTACAGTAATTTTTTCACGTATTCTAGTCCAATTAATTGAAGCTAATCTTATTCGCCATTTGAATCAGGAAAATGTGTTGGTATATGGCGCCGGAACTGTTGGAAAAGCATTTGTATCTGCAGTTGTAAAACTATCAACCGCACCCTTGAATATTGTTGGATTTGTGGATGATAGGGTTTCGGCTGGGGAATTTTCTGGAAATCCAATACCGATTCTGGGCGGATTAGAAGATGTAGAATCCATTATACAAAAATATAAGATTGACCATATTATTGTAGCAATCAAAGAGCCCAAATCAGAAATAAATCTATCTTTAAAGGACATCTCTAACCGCCACCATATAGCGATGAGTTTTCATCCGACACAAAAACTTTTTGAAAGAGATCCATATAAATTAAAGGATGTTGCAGGGCTTCCCCTTTTATCAACCACGCAGCAAAATATTGATTCAAAACCATTTTATGATTTATTTAAACGAATTATAGATTTTTCAATCGCATTTATTGGAATTTCTATTACTTTCCCATTTTGGCTTTTTATTGGTTTAATTATAAAAATTAATAGTAGTGGCCCTATTTTTTTTACTCAATCTCGTATTGGTTTAAATGGAAAACCTTTTAAGATCTTCAAATTTAGAACTATGAAAACTGATTCTAAAAAATATGCCCATTGCCCCACAGGTAAAGATGATATCCGAATAACATCATTTGGTCGTTGGTTACGCAAATTGAGTTTAGACGAAATTCCACAATTAATAAATGTTTTAAGAGGTGAAATGAGTTTAGTAGGGCCTCGCCCTGAAATGCCCTTTATTGTCGAAACTTACGAATCCTATGAGAAAAAAAGATTGTCCGTTATGCCTGGAATTACAGGGCTTTGGCAAGTAAGTCCAGCCCGGAATGCTGAAATCCATGACAATCCAGAATATGATCTACTCTATATTGAACACCGAGACCTGAGTTTGGATATCCTTATTCTTATTCTGACAATTGTATTTGTTTTCCGGTCATTCACCCATTAACAACATGAAATATACTTTATACCTCCTAACTGCTCTTCAAATTCTATCTGGTGGAGATATACCGCTTACTTTTTTCCCACAATTTTCTGCAAATTATTTTTCTAACGGATCTATTCACCATTTCAATGATAAAGGTCAGGCATCTCTTGCCACTATTGGATTGGGAGCATCCAAAAAAGAAGGATTATTTTCTATTACCGGTTTATTTCAATTTACATCTGCTCACGAATTAGCCTATCAATCAACGTTCCTAAATCCGGAATTAAATATCGAAATGAACCGAGGCTATATCGAAAGTCAGGATACTTGGTTTGAATCATCCAATTTGAAAATTGCATACCAAACGAATACATTTTCAGCCTCGTTTGGAAAGTACAATCAATCTTGGGGACACGGAAATTCTTCTCTTATTCTTTCAAATAATTTACCAAGTTACCCACAAGCAGGGTTTTCATGGAAAATGTCCAAGACCCTAACATTAGAATATTTAATTGGATCCTTATCAAGTCAAATTGTCGATTCCAGTTCAACCGATTTGTATAATAATCTCGGATCAAGAAATACTTTCTTTTCTCGTTCTATAGCTGCACATCGATTTATTTGGAAACCATCTCCCTCTTTCATATTAAATGCCATGGAAACCGTTATATTTGGTGATAGAACTATCGATGTACATTACCTCCTTCCTTTTATTCCATTTTGGTCAATGCAGCATTACACCGGGGATATTGATAATGTACAAATGTGCGGTGAGATTATTTGGAGAATGAAAGACAATTGGGATATTTATGGATCATTATTTATAGATGAGTGGAGGCCTGAATGGACCTTTGATGACAATAATCGAAATTGGTTTGGCTATCAATTGGGGATGGTTGGAAATAGTGTTTTAAAAGAAAATGATGAACTCAGGGCTGAGTATACTTGGACAGATCATCGAGTATATCGTCATCGTTTTCCTATCAATGATTCTTATTCATACAATTATTCACTAGGGTTTTGGGCAGGACCCCACGCAGAAGAATCCTATTTTTCATATAATTTCCCTTTAAAAGGGATGGAAATGAGATCATTTATTTCACGTGTTAAACGGGGGGAACTCACAGATCAAATGTTAGATGATCAATATAATGATATTGTTAATAACCGAGATTCAGGTGAAACTGAAGAAAGAACAGTTGCATCTCTTATTTGTAAAAAAGGGGTTGCAGATAATAAAATCTTTCTTAGAGTCGGTTGTGAATGGATCGATTGGCAAAATCCTGGCTTTGATCCTTATTCACCACAAAATAATATCCCAGATTTATCTAAATTTTCAATTGTGATTGGAGTGTCTGCTATAACGCCCGTTTCATTTGATTAAACCAAAAGCTCTTTTAAATATTCGCCGTATTCATTAGTATATGTTTTTGCCAATTCCTCCAAACCCGTTTGATCAATAAATCCTTGATTAAAAGCAATTTCTTCCAAACATGCCACTTTTAATCCCTGTCTATCTTCAATCGTTTTAATGAAGTTAGATGCATTATTCATAGCTTCCTGAGTCCCTGTGTCCAACCAAGCATACCCACGACCCATGAGTTCAACACGAAGACGACTTTGATTTAAATAGGCTTGGTTAACTGAAGTAATCTCCAATTCCCCACGAGAAGACGGTTTTACATTTTTTGCTATTTCAACTACATCATTAGGATAATAATACAATCCAACTACAGCATAATTTGATGCTGGGTTTTTGGGTTTTTCTTCGATACTCGTGGCTTGTCCTACATCGTTGAAACCCACCACACCATATCTATGGGGATCCTTTACGCTATACCCAAATACAACTGCATTATCATTTTCTTCTACCGTTAAAACACTCTTTGCCAGCATACTTACCAAGCCATGGCCGAAGAATATATTATCACCTAGAATGAGGGTTACAGGATCGCCTCCTATAAAATCTTCTCCCAAAATGAATGCTTGTGCTAATCCATCCGGTGATGATTGGATGGTATAAGAAAGATTGAGACCAATATGACGACCATTCCCAAATAATTGTTCGAATCTCGGAGTGTCTTCTGGTGTTGAAATGATCAAAATATCCCTGATACCTGACAACATCAATGTAGATAAAGGATAATATATCATGGGTTTATCATAGATTGGCAGGAGT
>JABHKE010000001.1 GCA_018692355.1 Fidelibacterota bacterium | reverse complement strand
GAAGACCATTCAGATTTTATACCTGCACCATCAACGGATTGAACTGACCAATAATAGTTTCCATGTGGAATTTCATTAAATTCACGAATTAATAATTGTCCCACACTCGTTTTATTATATGGAACAGATCCAGACATAAGATCATTTCCACCAGAAGTTGTTCCGATTCGAATATTATAGGATAAACTTGCGGGGTCATCAATATCATCAGACCCAGCACCCCACGTAAAAATGGCGCGAGTACTTATAGCAAATGCAGTAAGAGATGTAGGAGCTGATGGCGCTAGATTTGTTCCGGCTATTGTATTAAGATAAACGTGGGAAAATGTAAGGGAGTCATTTCCAATTTCGGTGGTGCCGTTGGCAATTAAGTCGGGGATGGAATCATGATTCACATCCATAAATTTTACTGTTCTTGCACCTGGAATTTCTAAAATAGATGAAAATGTTCCATTACCATTATTCATAAAAACTTGAGCAGATAAAGAATGAACTTTTGTAGCATGTTCCGTTACAGAGTCCACACCAGAGATAACAAAATCTTTGAGTCCATCAAGGTTATAATCTATTGCATCAATGTTGCCGTATGCGACGCCAAAATCAATTTGGTTTTGTATGAGTGAAAAGGTACCTAAGGGATCATTTCGAAGAATCCAGGTTACTAACTTTCCCAGAATTTTATTCCAACCGGTCATAATGATATCATTGTCACCATCTGAATCAATATCGGTAAAAAGAAATGCACCCGCTTTGAGTCCACCCACTTCATCAGCAGTGGTAAGTTCGGTTAAGCGACCGATAGGATCATTTTGATAAAACCGACTAACAGATGCAGTTTTATCGGCAGTTTGTCCGCAAATAATTAAATCTGGATCGCCATCATTATCATAATCACCCCATGCACTGCTTCCGTTAAATAGGGCGGGGAAGATGGTTGTTTTATCTTCATCTAATTTGGAGCCATTATTAATGTATAATTCATTAATAATCACATCATTGAAATTATCCGTTCCCATGATAAAAAGATCTGGAGCACCATCCATATTAACATCGCCCCATTTCCCATCACTATATGAAAGAACCATCGATTCCAGATTAGATGATTCTAAAAACTCGCCATTTGTATTGTAATATAAATTTGATTGAGCAGAGCCTGTAAGGTATGCATCTATAAATCCATCTTGATTAACATCTGCGAGGTCTATGCCACCAATTCCACCAATTTGATTTGCAATTGTATCGGTATAAGTAATGATTCTTAATTGGCTACCCAAGGAAATTGTCCCATCTGAATTTCCGTTAATAACATCTAAGAATACACCAAACCGTGTTGAATCATAGCCAGTTAAAATAATATCTTGCGTACCATCATTATCCACATCAGCAATTTCAATTGAGTTTGCAATAGATTGAGGTAATACAGATGTTAACGTTGAATCTAACTCAAAAGGGTTTTGGGTAAACCCTAAGGAAACACTTATTCCAAGTATAAGGGTTTTCAAGAATCTATTTATTTTCAAATTCGATTAACCGATATATTTATTTGCTAGTCAATGTCCAAACACCATCCCAATCATCGCCAGGTGGGTTGGTTAGAAAATGCTCACAACGAGGAATATAGATTCTACTTGGATTTGTTTTTCTAAATGGGAACATATCTTCAAGGGCATCCGATGCTTTAAAAGCTTCAATAGCCTTTTCCCATTCTTGGCCTTTATAAAGATTAAGTGCTTCATGATATGCAGGTAATATTTTTTTATACTGCTCGGGTTCTTGTCCAACTTCTGATATAAGTTCCCATACTTTCACTGGTTCGTTTTTCCCTATAACTTTTACCAAATCTAAGTCCCGAACAACAACTCGATCTTTCACGGATTGAAAAGTGCTATCGGCAATTTGAATATAAATTCCATATTGCTTAGCAGAAGATTCTAGCCGAGCAGCAGTATTCACATTGTCGCCCATCATGGTATAGTTCATTCGGGATGCTGAGCCCATATTTCCCGTAACCATTTGTCCCGAACTTATTCCAATTCTGTTTTGCATGTGATGAACAATCTCTGGCCATCTGTCACCTTCTTCTTGCCACTTTTTACGAAGAAGGTCCAAGCTTTCTTGCATTTTAATTGCACTAATACAGGACCAATATTCATGGTCAGAAAGTTCAATAGGTGCACCATAAAAAGCGACAATTGCATCCCCAATATATTTATCAAGAGTTCCTTTATTTTCTAAAAGAACATCTGTCATATCTGTTAAGAATTCATTTAAAAGAGCTACAAGCTCGCTGGCAGTTAATTTTTCACTAAAAGCTGAAAAACTCTGAATGTCAGTGAAAAAAGCAGTGTGGTATCCTTCTTCACCGCCGAGGGACGGTTCTTCGCCACTTTCATACATCTGGTCAATCAGTTCAGGAGATACATAGGTGCCGAAAGATTCTTTAAGGAACTGTTTATTCTTTTCTTCTTGGATATAATTGTAGACTGTAATGCCCAGGTAGCCTATTGCCATGGTGGTTAAGGGTCCAACCATATCGATCCAGACAAATTTATTTGCGAAGAGCCAAAAAGACAGCCAGGTATAGCCTGCTACCACCACAACTGTAGCCAATCCACCCATGGCAGGACTGAGTGCGGGCACACCAAAAGCAAGAAGAATGCCCAGACCAATAATGATAAGAGCAATCCAGCCCTTTGATATCTCATGTATAATTCTGTTATCCAGGATGGTATTGAGCGCATTTGCATGAAGACCCACCATGGGATATCGTGGATCAAAAGGCATGGGATTCAGGTCTGAAGTCCCGGCAGCAGTAAGCCCATAGTAAAGTTTTTTGCCTGTGAATTCAAAAGGCACCAGTGACCTTTTATTTTTATCCGTACCAACAGCTAAACGTTTTTTCTTCGGGTCAAAATGAAAATACATAGGACGCTGTTCAGCGATCATATTATTTCGATTAAGGTTAGATATAATCAGGAAATTCCGTTTAAGAAGACCCAAGTTAGCGCGCGCTTTTTTTAGTGCTTTTTTAATGCCATCATCACTTGAACCTTTAATAGCATCTTCCAGGTCCAACTGTAACTGTTTAACGGAAGTGAACTTGTAGTCAGCCATGCCGGTTTTAAACGAGACGGATCCACTGGCGATTAGATCATTAAGACTTAGATCTTCTGTTCGGTTTGAGTCTAAAAATGCATCGGCGATTACATTGTTATTTTTTATTTCATTAAAAAAAGACGGTGGCAATTTTTTGTATTCTGCAGCGGTTCCATTTGGATTTTGTTTAATCCATTTTTCAGCCTTGCTCATGCCTAAAAGTTTTTTTGCAACCCCCATAATATCTTTCTTACCTGCTTTGATAGATGCAACAGCAGGCTTAAAGGCTGCCTTAATATTCCCTCCAAATGAGAGGTTGGCAAGTTTCTTGTATTCTGCCATGACATAATTCAGGTATTCAATTTCCTGGAATTCTTTTAGCATTCGATATGGGTAGTGCATCATATCAAACTTTCCGGTTTCTTTATCTTTCCAGGGTCCGGCCCAGTTGACTACCATTTGGCCTTTTTCATTAATTGGTATATGAATTTCAGACCGTCCAAAATCATCGAGCTCTGGATTGATATCAAATCGCAGGTATTTCCCAGGCTCAATTTCTACGCTGTCAAATGAAACTTTGTAGTGTCTGAGTGCCATTGCCAAAGAAGCTGCAGGAAAAAGTCGATCTCCATAAAGCACCAGCAGAGGAAATCTTCGCTGCAAGCCATCAGGGTCCGGCTCTGATTGGAAAAAGTAAACTCCAGCAGATTTCTCAATCAGTACATCCACTGGGGCTTCAATATTGTAAGCACTAAAAATGGTTGAATATTTTTCTATTTCATTTTCAGGTACCTTTCTGAAATAGTTTTTTTCTTTCATTAATGATAAACGCTGATCCATTACTTCTGTTCTTTTTTTAACTGAATCAGCGGCCTGTGCTTTGGTCTTTGGCTTG
>JABHKE010000200.1 GCA_018692355.1 Fidelibacterota bacterium | reverse complement strand
TATGTCGGGTTTACAGTTCCATTCGCATTTGCAATTGCTGCATTAATTACGAAAGATACAGGCTCAGTATGGATTCGATCGATTCGTCGGTGGACCTTAATAGCTTGGTTATTCCAAAGTGCAGGTGTCATTCTAGGCGGTTGGTGGGCATATCAAGAATTGGGTTGGGGCGGTTACTGGGCTTGGGACCCAGTTGAAAATGCATCATTTATGCCCTGGCTAACTGGTACGGCTTTTCTACATTCCATTATCATTCAGGAAAAAAAGGGAATGCTGAGAACATGGAATATGATTTTAATATTAACTACATTTATTCTTTGTATTTTCGGGACATTTTTGACCCGGAGCGGTATTATGTCATCTGTCCATTCTTTTGCAGTTTCGGATTTGGGACCTGTATTTTTGGGCTTTATTGTTCTGATTCTTATTTTTTGTATTACTCTCATTCTTATTCGGCTTCCAGTATTAAAATCTAATAAAAATATAGAATCATTCACGTCAAGGGAAAGTGGGTTTCTATTTAATAATATGGTTTTTGGACTAATTTGCTTTTCAGTATTTTGGGGGACAATCTTCCCTGTTTTGTCTGAAGCAGTAAAAGGTGAAAAGATTACAGTGGGAGCTCCATTTTTCAATCAGGTTAACATTCCTCTTGGCTTGTTATTGCTGTTTCTAACAGGTGTTGGACCTTTATTGGTTTGGCGCCGAACCTCGAAAAAAGCATTAATTCGTAATTTTTCTGCCCCTATACTTTCAGGAATTATAGTTTTTATCATTTGTTTTTCTCTTGGGATTCGAAATACTACTATAATATCATTCCCCTTGATAGGGTTCGTAACAGCAGCCATAATAATTGAATTTCAACGTGGCGTTAAATCAAGGATAACAAGATTTAATGAATCATTTATTAATGCACTAATAACTTTAATTTCAAAAAACAGATCGAGATATGGTGGATATATAGTCCATCTAGGAATTGTTTTTATGTTTATTGGGTTTTCTGGAAATGCATTCGATTCTGAAACCGAATTCGCTATTAAGCGAGGGGAAATCAAAGAATTTGATGGCTATAATTTTGAATTGGTTTCAATCACTCCTGAAGAACGCCCAAATCATATAGCTTGGATTGCAAATTTAAATGTATGGGATCTAAACCGTCACCTGATAACAACTGTTTTTCCTGAAAAACGTATATATTTTCACCGTCACCCCAACCCGGATAAACGGCAACCACATAGTGAACTAGATATTTATTCCACATTTAATAAAGATATTTATACTATCTTTTCTGGAGTAGATATGGAAAAAGAAATCGCCTATTTGAAAGTTATGATAAATCCTCTTGTCTGGTGGGTGTGGTTTGGAGGGTATGTACTCATTTTTGGTACTCTAATCGCCCTATGGAACCCAAAGGAGAAAGGTTGACCTTTTCAGTGACAAAAAATAAAGTATTTAATGTGACCACTTCCGGGCCCAAATAGATATCAGAATTGCAGCACCGATGAATTGAGGTGGAAATTTCGGGTACAATATTTTAATATTTATTTACCATGAATACTATACATCGCATATTACTTTTTCTTGGCATAATCTCCATTTTGTTTGTCGTTTGGTACGTCAATCAAGAGGCAGGAAGCTATTATACATCAAGTCAAATTGACAGGCCCAGATTACCCGTTCATTCTGATTGGAAGCCCAGTGGGCTGTATGGACATGGACTTGGCATCATTGGCAGTTCTATGCTCATTTTACTTTTTATTTATTCGATTCGAAAAAGGGTTAAAATGTTTCGGACTTGGGGACGACTCCCAACTTGGCTGAATTATCACATTTTCCTGGGGATTGCAGGACCGATACTGGTCACATATCATACGGCATTTAAATTCGGTGGGCTTGTTTCAATTTCCTATTGGTCTATGATAGCTGTAATGGTAAGCGGTTTCGTAGGTCGGTACATCTATGTAAAAATCCCTAGGAAATTATCCGGCGCAGAATTGTCCTTATCAGATGTTAGGCAAGAACGGTCAAATCTATTGGCAATTTTGAAGGATGAATATGGATTAAATAACGAGCATTTAGTTCTCATTGACCAATTTTCAAATTCTACGAAACTTAAGGAACGTGGACTCGCTGGTTATTTTTCATTTCTATTTATGGATTTGGTGGGCTGGCTCCAATATCATTTTCTTATTAAAAAAATCATAAAGACTGTAAATATCCCACCCGAAAAAGAAAAAGAGTTGAAATATCTCGTTAAAAATGATGTTCAATTATCAAGGCAAATTGCATTTTGGGATGCGGCACACACGCTTTTCCATTATTGGCATGTTATCCACAAACCATTTGCTTATACTATGGTCGTAATTATGATTATCCATATTGGAGTTACAATTACCTTGGGTTACACGTGGATTTTCTAATAGAAAATGAATCAATCGCTACTTTTCTCATGGGAGCGATAATCATTTCAATATTTCTTTTACCCTATATTTATTCTCTGAAAAAAAAAGAATCAAAGACTAGGAAGAGGCTCAAAGAAACGAAGGAAAAAGGACAAGATAGACCTCTTCTTCAACATCCGATTATTAACCAGAGTACTTGCATTGGCTGTGGAATTTGCGTCGATGTTTGCCCAGAAGGTGATGTATTAGGTCTTATTGATGGAAAAGCAACCGTCATCCACGGTAGCCATTGTATTGGTCATGGGAAATGCGCAGAAAATTGCCCAATAGGAGCCATCGAAATTGGATTGGGAGATATTAGCGAAAGACAAGATATTCCTAGAATAACCAATAATTATGAATCAAATATTAAAGGAATTTATATTACGGGTGAATTGAGTGGCATGGCGTTGATCAGAAATGCTATTGAACACGGCGTGAAAGCAATTAATCATATTCATTCAAAAACAGAGGTTTCAGATAATGGTGAACTTGATGTGCTGATAGTGGGCGCAGGACCTTCTGGATTAGCTGCTGCATTACGCGCAATAGAATTAAAATTAAAATATCAAGTAATTGATCAATCTGATATAGGTGGTACCATTCTCCATTATCCTCGTCAGAAATTGACCCTTATTCAGACAATTGACATTCCTCTTTTTGGTCGATTAAAAGAGGGTGAATATCTCAAAGAAACATTAATGGACTATTGGGAGAAAATGATTTCGAAATTTGAAGTTAATGTTCAAACGAATGAGAAATTAACCGGCATAACAACTTTAGAAAAAGGATTTCAGGTTAAAACTGTAAAAAATGAATATTTAGCTAATAACGTTGTCCTTGCATTAGGTCGACGAGGTACACCGAGAAAATTGGGAGTTCCCGGAGAAAATTTACCCAAAGTCATGTACAAGTTGTTAGATGCTGAAACATTCAAAAACCAAAATATTCTAATTGTTGGTGGTGGTGATAGTGCTATAGAGGCGGCGATTGGTCTCGCTCATCAAGAAGGAAACCATGTTACCATTTCTTATCGAAAATCCAATTTTTTCAGGTTGAAATCAAGAAATGAAAAAAATATTGAAACAGCCATAGTTCAAAAAACGGTAGATGTCATTTTTGATTCAACGGTTAAAGAAATCACAATAGATTCGGCGACTGTTGCCGCCAAAGAAGATACTCAAACTATCGAAAATGATTTTGTTTTCATCTTTGCCGGTGGTGAACTTCCTTTTCCTCTTCTAGATTCTATAGGGATTGATTTTGGGAAAAATATTGAAACGAAATTCGAGAATAGTGGGTAGAATAAGCAAAAAAGTCGTTCTTATAGTAATAGGAATTATTTTTTTAAAAGGAATGTTAAATGCCCAATTCTCTCCAGGAGAATTGGCGATGGTCCATTCTTTTTTAGAAGGCACAAAAAATTGTACTCAATGTCACGAAGTGGGTGGAAAATCTCTTTCTAATGGATGTGTTGAGTGCCATACACCTATAAAAATGCGTATTGACCAAAACAGAGGGTTTCATAAAGATAAACAGGAAGATTGTGGCAAATGTCACCCTGACCATAACAGTCGAGAATTCAAACTGGTTCATTGGGAAAAAGGTGAAAAGAATTTTGACCATTTAAATGTGGGATTCGATTTAACCGGTGAACATAAAAACCTGGAGTGCCGGAAATGTCATATTGAAAAAAATATTGTAGAGTCCTCCGTAATTAGCTGGATAAATAAATATCCAAACGAGCCCATTTCTGAACGAACATTATTAGGAGTCGCAAATACATGTAACGGATGCCATGAAGATATTCACCGTGGTGAAGTTTCACAAGATTGTGCTTCTTGTCATACAACGAAAGATTGGAAACAAAGCAGAAATTCATTTAATCATGATTTGGCAAAATTTCAACTTATCGGAGAACATAAAAAAGTAGATTGTGAGGAGTGCCATGTGGTTGATCAACTTCGGAAACCACCCATCATGCAATTGACAGATTTAGAATATCAAACATGCGGTTCCTGCCACACAGATATTCACAAAGGTGCTTATGGAAATAAATGTGAAAAATGTCATACAACCGAAAAGGGATGGATCAAAAACTTGATTCCCTTTGACCACAATGAAACAGAATATCCATTACAAGGCCTGCATATTAATCAAGATTGCATGGCCTGCCATACAGAGGAATTAGCCGGTTTGTTGCCATCCTTTAAACAATGTAGTGATTGCCATGTGGATAAACATGGGGGCCAATTTGTGGAAAGGAATGACAAAGGTGCATGCGAATCTTGCCACACAGTTGATGGATTTATCCCAACCACTTATTCTTTTGCCGATCATGATCAATCCAGATTCAAATTAGATGGAAGCCATTTTGCTATTCCCTGCGTCCTATGCCACAAACCAATTGAAGATGGTTCATTAATAAATTATGCACAATTTAAATGGGCTGTTTTACAATGTAATTCATGCCATACAGATGTACACAGAAAACAATTCACCCAAAGAAATAATCCTCTATTATGTAACGATTGCCACACAACACAAACATTTTTAATGGCTAAGTTTGATCATGAGAAAACAAATTTCCCTTTGGATGGTGAACATATAAACGTATCATGTACAAAATGTCATTTACCAGAAAAAGATTGGAACGGTGTGTATATTCGG
>JABHKE010000002.1 GCA_018692355.1 Fidelibacterota bacterium | reverse complement strand
TGGGTCAAGCCAACGGAAGATCCAGCAACCTACGATATGAATGGTATAGTTTCCTATCTTACCCTCCAAGGTGCGGATACTGAATCAGGATTTGCATTTATGTATAAAGAAGGAAAATGGCGCTTTGTTGTCATTACCGCAAATGACAATGATGTATTTAATGAACTTTCTTCTTGGCCGGGGATTGAAATTCCATATGATGGCAATACTTGGACCCATATTGCCGGTACATATGATGGTGCTACAGCACGAATATTTAAAAATGGCGTGGAACAGGATAGTTATAGTGCTGAAAACGTAGGCGGCTCAATAGTCTGGGAAGACATAGCCACTGATTTATATATTGGTAAATATTTGGATGGCAATACTTCCTTTAAAGGCTCTATCGATGAAGTTCGGATATGGGATATAGCAAGATTGGAAAATGAAATACAAGCTTCAATGAATAGCACGGTTGATGTAAATGAATCAGGTCTAACTGGGTACTGGAAATTTAATGAAAATTCATCACCAACGATTGTTGACTATGCGGAAGGAACAGCTGCGCCTGGGCAAAATCCGGGACTCTTGACCAATAATGGTAATGGTACGTGGGATGATGATGTATTTGCTGAGAGTGGGGGTGATTGTTTTGATATGGAAATTACAGAAGCTGACTTTCCATTTAGTCATTTGGCAGATTTAACGACAGAAGATGATGATTGGGATCAAAGTACCTTTCCATTCCCAGGAGGTGGAGAGCATAGTAATGGAGCCAATGGTGCAGATTATACATATAAACTCACCCTATCTCAACCGGCGATAATTTATGTAACTACCTGTGACGCATTGACCAATATAGATGTCCAGATTGGAATTTATACAGATGATTGTAGCGATGCTTCGTGGATCTTTTTCCAAGATGATTCCAATACACCCATTTATTATCCAGACCAAACGACTGAACAATATGAGTTTCAATGTATCTCAGGATTCGAATCAGCACCGCAATATGCCAATATGCTCCCACGGATAGTATGGGATGCTGGAACATATTATATTGTCGTAGATGATCGTGCAGGGACTCCGGGAACAGGGAGTGTCAAAACATGGATGGGTTATTCTCTTTTAGTGGATTCTACTGAAGTTGCTGGTGATTTCTCTGGGGTGGATTATTTTTTTAGTGAAGGAGTGTATGGTGGAGAGTACGCGGATGTGTATAATGGTAACGGTATTGGGTTAGAAACCAGTGACTATAATCTAGATGTCAATCCAAACGGAGGCGATGCAAATCAAGTCAATTTGGCATCATTAGAATCATCGAGCGGCGGTACTCTTACGGGAGGAGAAGAAATAGTTGTTTTAAACCTTGAATATCCTATTACGCCTAGCGGCGGGGAAATATTAACGGTTGGCCCAGCTTCAGTCTCATCCATCTTTAACAGTGTTGGTGTTCCGTTACTTGATATTGATGGGATAACTATCAACCTTGTGGATGAAGTGGCACCAACCATAGAATTTACTGATCCGGTGAATGGTCAAACAGGTGTTCCTTCTGGAAATAACATTACGTTAAATTTTTCTGAACAAATTCGTAATTCCCTAGATGAATCAAATATCACCAATTCCAATGCTTCAGATTGTTTTATTTTGGAGGAAGCAGTTTCAGGTGAAGATTTGAGTTTTACCATCACCTCCGGGGACCAAATTGAATTTGTGATTAATCCTGATGGACAATTACCTGAATACACTGAAATAAAACTATCCATCCTTGCAACCATAGAAGATCAAAATGATAATGGTTTTCAATTCGATACGTTACGTTTTCTAACGGCAGATGAAACTGCACCACAAATTCAATCCAGTGCAATTTCACCCATAAATGATTATGTTTCAATCACATTCAATGAGGGAGTGTATAACACGGATGATGGGAGTGGTGCCATTCAAGTGGATGATTTGACTTATGCCTTCAATGCCAATGGCGGTAATTGTGAATCCATATCTTTAATAAGTGTAACCAATAGTTCGGGAGATGGATTAGTAGGAGGGGAAACCACCATTCATGCAGTTATTTCTTTAAATGCAGCTCCCAGCGGTGTGGAGACGATCAACTTCTCGCCAGTGGATAATTCATCTATCTATGATGCAGCAGGCAACTCAATGGATAACGACCAAGCTTCTGATGATGTAACGCTTCTAGCTTCTGCGTTATTGATTTCTACAGGCTTGGCAGATAGTAACATTTATGTTGACCTAGGTTTTACTGTTGGGATTTATGGCAATGCATATCAATCTTTACCAGCGTATCTGGCTGGGTTTGAGTCGTCCATTGAATCAAATGGTGGAACAGCAACATCCGTCACAATGACATCACTCACAGACTTAGAAGATATTGCATTGGTTGGTGGAGAAGATTCTGTTCGAATCCATATGTCTTTTAATGAATTGCCTTCAGGGGTAGAGACAATTACTTTTTCACCTACTACGGATTTTAGTGTTTATAGTGTATCAGGCGTACCCATTCCTTCTGGGGAGACCTATGGACCTATTGCTCTATTTGACGAACAGCCTCCTGTGGGGTCTGATGATATAGAAAACGGTGAAAGTAATGTCTTTGAATTGGATACAATTACAATTTCATTTAATGAAAATATTTATTTTCCAGCAACAGGAAATCAAGTCACTATTGGAGATTTGGCACCTCTCATCACATTAAAATATGATAATAATTTGGGGGAAGATATTCCATTTTTATTAAATTATGTTAATAATCCACCCGTCATATCCTTTTATCCTGCGGTTAGTTATGAAAGTGAATCTACTATATATTTCCGTTTTGTTTCCACCTTCCAGGATGAGAATGAGAATCCAGATAATTACGATTTTAATGCAACATTCACTGTGCGTGATTATTTACCGCCGGAGATAGATTCATCCGCTATATCTCCTGTGAATTCGTATGTCTCAATTCTATTTAATGAAGGCGTTTATGCCAATGACAATTCATCAGGTGCTTTAGATATTTCCGACCTCGATTATGTCTATTCCGTTAATGGTGGAAATTGTGATTTTGCATCTGTCATATCATTAACAAAAGTTAATGGATCTGCTTTAGAAGGTGGTGAAGCAACAATACGTGCCCAGTTGGAATTGAGTGGATCTGCTAGTGGTGTTGAAACGTTGGTATTTTCTCCTGTCAATAGTTCGTCCATTTTTGACGAATTTGGGAATGCCATGCTTTCCAGTGTTCAAACAGACCCTGTCACCCTTTTACCATCAGCGTACATTGAAGCACATTCACTGGCGGATAGTAATGAATTTGTAGATTTATACTTTTCTGTTGGAGTGTATGGAAATTCAATTCAGACTCAACCCCTTTATCTATCAGCGTTGACCATTTCTTTATTTCCCAATGGGGGTTCTGCCACGGGGGTGACACCAACAAATTTAACTGATTTAGATAATAATGTACTTTTGGGCGGGGAAGATAGTATCCGATTATTTATGGATTTTAATAATTTACCATCAGGACAAGAAAAGATTTATATTTCTCCAACTACACCTTACAGTATTTATAGTTATTCAGGAATTCCGGTGCCAACATCGGAAATTTCGGACTCAATACAACTCAGCGATCAACTACCACCTATGGGTGATGACAGTATTGAGGATGGCGCAACAGAAGTGAACCAGGGAGATTCCCTGACCCTTATATTCTCTGAAGACCTATATATTCCTCAAACAGGCGAAATAGCAACGGAGTCGGATCTGGCAGAATTTATTACGTTGAGACTGGATGACAGTTCAGGTGCAGATATTCCCTTTACCCTCATAATGGATGGAAGCCCTCCCACGCTCACCATAAAACCGGTTGAAACTTATTCCAGTGAAGCGGTTATCTATTATACTTTCAATGCAGTATTAGCAGATGTGAATGGAAATGAAATCGAAATCAATTTTGTAGCATCTTTTACCATTCAAGATTATCTAGCACCAGCGGTTGACTCTTCTGCTTTAGCGCTCGACAATTCCTATCTGGATATAATGTTTGATGAAGAGATTTATGGAACGGATCAGGAATCTGGTGCGATTAGTAGTAATACAATTCAATTAGAATTATTTAATAATGGCAGTGTGACAGATACTGTCATCATCACGAGCTTAACAAGAACTGACAGTAATTTTCTCATCGGTGGAGAAACTAATATTCGGATGAACCTTGAATATAATTCAACTCCCAGTGGGGATGAGACTGTGGTTGTGACAGTTGAAAACGGTGTGGAGATCTATGATGGTCCCGGGAACCAAATGTCAGGTCAGACGATTACCGATACCATTCCCCTTTACGATATATTACCTCCCAGCGTTGATAATATTTCTGTACCAATTGATTCTTTTATTATTCTGATGGAAAACACACCCATTACTTATTCCTTTAATGAAAAAGTGGATTCTTTAGAATTCACAGTTACGGCAACGGTTGCAGATTCGGTGAATTTTGATTCAACAAGGTCTGATTCTGCAATTGAAATTATCTTGCAGCCTCCTTTCACAAGTTTTGATTCCATCACAGTTTATTTTTCCTATATTCAAGATGAAGCAGGGCTTTCAACTGTAGATATTGCCTATACGTATGTCACACCCATGTTAGGGGATTATAATTTAGATTCAACTTTATCCTTTATTGATTTGGATACATTGGTCAATAAGTGGAAAGACAAGGATTTCAATTTTGAACTTGGACCGGTTATTGGTGAAGCTCCACATTTTGTGTCTACCCCGGATAGTAAATTTGATATTGAAGATGGTATGGCGTTTGTGCGAATGTGGTCATGGTATCAGAAAACCTATGGAGAAATAATTCAGGATACTGTTATGGTGGGGCGTCCATTGGAAATGATCCAAAATGATAATGACCTTTTGATTATCCTTGAT
>JABHKE010000064.1 GCA_018692355.1 Fidelibacterota bacterium | reverse complement strand
TTTTCTCCCATGACCGCCAATTTAAAATTATGGCCATATTCCCGGACTTTTCCCAAAACGTTAAAAAATTCAGTGGGATTTTTATCATACTCCCAGCGATGATTCCAGAGAATGAGCGGTTCATCACCATGCCCCTTTCGATGATTATCAAATTGCCGAAGATCCATACCCAAGTGAAGGATATGACTTTTTCCACGGATCACATTTACAGAATCTAATTCACGATAATCTGGGAATTTCCGTAGGAAACGAGGGAGAGCATCCAGGAAAGAAGCCATGTGAAATTCAGAATTAAAGAATACCTGATCTGCAGCCAACGCTGATGCATAATTGATAAACCCGTAGTGGGTGTCACGATTATTTTGAATATCTCGATCTTTCGGCGACCAAGGATAAGACAATTGATTTTCATGAAAATAGATAGCGGTAGGAATACCATTGGATTTGGATTTTGTAAGGGCAAGAAATGTGGACAGATCCAGCATATCCGTGGCAAGAATGAGGTCCGGGCGCCAGGTGAGATTATTGAATTCCCTTGCCATGGTTACTGCCCCGCCATGCATGCGCCATTTCCAGAATTGGCCTTTCATTGTTAAAAATCGAACATCGTGCTTGCTGTGTTCGGCAAATCCTACCGCCCATTGTTTATGAGATCCAGTGAAATAAGGTTCAATGAGGAGAATATTCACGATCAAATATACAAAAATATTAATTTAATGATGTTTAAAACTTGATAATGAAGCAACTGAAGTTTGAATTTTTAACTTAAAAATAGTGCCCGAGACTGGAGTCGAACCAGCACGTCTGTTAAGACACACGGACCTGAACCGTGCGCGTCTACCAATTCCGCCACCCGGGCATTAAATCAAAAAACATGTAAACCATTAAAAATAGATCGGGAATTTTATTAAATCTCGACGGAAAATCACAGGGAATAAACTTGGAGAAAGGTAAAGGATTCCCGTATTTTTCACCCGCTTTTTTATCATGGAAATCAAAACAGTCGCCACCAATCGAAAAGCCTTTCATGAATACCATATTCTTGAAACCCACGAAGCAGGAATTCAATTAATGGGTAGTGAAGTGAAGAGCATTCGTGAAGGGAATGTTAGTTTAAAAGAATCTTATGTCTTAATACGTAAAGGTGAAGCATGGCTAAAAGGGGCTCATATCGCTTCTTATAGTCACACAGGGATTGAAGGTCACGAGTTCATTCGAGACCGAAAATTACTTCTTCATAAAAAGGAAATATCGCGCATCGGTTCAAAATTGGCAGAAAAAGGATTAACTGCAGTTCCTACTAAATTGTATTTTAAGGGTGGACTAATCAAATTGGAAGTCGGATTAGCAAAAGGGAAAAAGCTTCATGATAAACGAGACAGTAAAAAGAAACGTGACGTTGAAAGAGATATACAAAGAGCATTGAGTCAAAAATGAGTTTTCTACCTATAGATGAGCAATTAGCCCTTATCCGACGAGGTGCGGAAGAGATTATTCCCGAAGATATTCTTAAAAAGAAACTGGAGAGATCCAAGGAAGCTGATACACCGCTAATTATCAAACTCGGGTGTGATCCTAGTAGGCCAGATTTACATATAGGCCACGGGGTTGTTTTAAGAAAACTTCGCCACTTTCAGGATCTAGGTCATCAAGCAGTTCTCGTTATTGGCGATTTTACTGCTATGATCGGCGATCCATCCGGTCGCAATAAAACTCGACCACAATTAACATTAGAAGAAGCTCGATCCAATGCTGAATCTTATGTGGAACAATCTAAAGTTATACTTGATATAGATAAGCTTAAGATTTTGTATAATTCAGATTGGCTAAATAATATGAACTTCAATGATGTGGTAAAACTGGCTAGTTCATATACTGTAGCCCGTATGTTGGAACGGGATGATTTTACTAAACGATTCCAGTCAGAAATTCCCATTCTTCTCCATGAATTCTTATACCCATTGGCACAAGGTCAGGATTCTGTGGAATTGAATGCAGATGTGGAATTAGGTGGCACAGATCAAAAATTTAATTTATTAGTAGGGCGTGATCTCCAAAAAGCTAATGGACAAAATCCGCAATGTATTATTACGCTTCCATTATTGGAAGGGACTGATGGGATTGATAAGATGTCAAAGTCTTATGGAAATGATATTGGACTCCATGATAAACCTGAAGACATGTATGGTAAAACGCTTTCTATTTCTGATAATATGATAGTAAAATGGTTCACTTTGGCAGCAGATGCAGATGAAATGGTAGTCAAGTCCGCAGAGTCTCGATTGGCTGATTCTTCTGTTAATCCAATGGAAGTCAAAAGAGAACTAGCACGTGCTGTGGTAGAATTATATTATGATACGGAAACCGCATCCCAGGCAGAACACCACTTTAACACAATTGTTGTAGGGAAAGGTATTCCTGATGATATCCCTGAATTTTCTTTGAATGAAGAAGACTTAATTGTTAATGTTATCTTTGACGCAGGAATACTGCAGAGTAAGGGAGAAGCCCGACGAATGATAAAACAAGGTGCTGTAAAATTGGATGGTGAGTCTATTACAGATATTCAAGCGACAATAACACCATCAGGTGAACAAATACTAAAAGTTGGAAAACGACGATTCCTAAAGGTCATTGAATGATACGTAGTTATTTT
>JABHKE010000003.1 GCA_018692355.1 Fidelibacterota bacterium | reverse complement strand
GGTTATAACGGTTTGGTAGATTTGGGATACAAAAAACATTTTAGAGTTCATCATGGGAAGAACGAATTTGCTAGAGGACGAGCACATATTAATGGGATTGAGAGCTTTTGGGGTTATGCCAATACCAGGCTTTCTAAATATCGTGGATTCAATAAAAATGCGTTCTATTTTCATTTAAAAGAAAGTGAGTTTAGGTTCAATTACAGGCATGAAAATATCTACCAAATATTACTCGAAATCTTTCGAAATAAACCGCTAAACTAGGCATGACCCTAATAAAATTATGATTGTAAACAAAAATAGCATTTATGTAATCATTCTATCAGCAAACTTTGTCTTTAGTGCAGTAACAACCATCGATTTTGAAACGGCGGGAGATGGTTATACACCATCAGGCACGGAAGGGAGTGGTTGGGAGGATATTTTTAATAGAACAAATCATAATATGACTTCCGTTGATAATGAAGATGGCTATTATTGGGCTATTGAAGATCTTGGGACTTTAACTGATCCTTACTTAACGCTTGATCAAATTAGCGTTAGTGGCGCATCAAGTTTTGTTCTGCAATTAGATATGATTGTTCATCATTATAATGATTGGGATGCTGCTGATGAAGTTAGAATTACTTACTCAGTGGATGGAGGTTCTTATCAAAATCTGATGTGGATAAATAGTATTATCAATGGCACTAACTCTCCTGCTGCTCTTGATACAGATTTTGATGGAATCGGTGAATGTAATGATGCAACTCTTTTACCCTCTCGAAGTGAGGGTACTGCAGATAATTGTACAGTTGCGGATGGTTATGATGATTTCACTCCATTTACTAGTCCTGTAATAGCTTTATCAAGTAATAGTACTCTTGATATAAAAATTCAATTCTATACATTTACACAAGAGGACGTAGGCCTTTACATTGACAATATTATTATAACCACTAATCCAGAAAAATGCACAATAAGTGGGAATTCCGGTTTCCGGATGATGAGCAGTCCTGTTGCAGGTCAAATCTATAGTGATCTTTTAGATGAGCTGTGGACCCAGGGAATGACTGGTTCCGATGTGGGTACAAGTGGTAATGCCAACGTCTGGGTATTAAACGGCTATAGCGGCACCCAGAGCTTTAGTGAGTTAACAGACATTACAACCAACGGGGCAAGTATTACTGCCGGTGAAGGCTTTCTTTTGTATGTTTTTTCTGATACGGACTGGGATGGTGATGACGATTTGCCCGTGACGATAAGTGTTGCAGGAAAATTAAATAATTCCAGTGCTACTTTCCCCAGTTCTGGTTCTATAGCGGCTAGTAAATATGGTCTTGCCGGCAATCCATATGCAACAACAATTGATTTTGATAATATTACTCTTAGCGGTATTGCAGTAACCACATCAGTTTGGGATGATGCTAATTCTGACTGGAAAACCTGGAACAAGACCAGCCAATCGGGAGATCTCTCTAACGGTTTGATCGCACCCTATCAGGGCTTTTGGATAGAAGGTGATGGCGGTTCAGGCACCATTACGATTGCGACGGCAGACAAATCCAGTTCAGCCGGCACGTTTTACCGGACTTTGGACGACGACAACTGGGGCCGGATGGTTTTCAACGCTTTGTCCGATGGCCATTCGTCTTCCAATTATCTTTCCTTCTATGAAGGGGGCACCGTTGGATCCGACGATGGCGAGTCCGAGCTGTTGTTGCCTTTTCAGGCTTCGTCCCGCGTGGTAATGATGAGTGTGGTCGAGGCAGAGGCCCATAAGATCAGCAGTTATCCTTACGATCATGAAGGTTCAGTATCTGTTCCCTTTGACGTGATGCGCCTTACCCTTGATGAAACGAACTATGTTACGGTTGCGGAAGAAGTGACCCTAAGCTGGAACTTGGATCAGCTTCCGGATCATATAAGTATGACACTAACAGATAATATAACAGGCTCAGAGACCTATTTGGACTATGAAAGCGAATATGTCTTCACCACGGAGCCGAAAGGAAGCTTCAGCGCCACTTATGACGGCCCCATAGGCACGTACCCGGTTGTGGGCGAGCCCAGGTTTACCCTGAACGTTACCTACGGTGCATTGGGCCAGAATGATGATGCGACTCTACCTTCTGACTTTGCCCTTCATCCTGTCTATCCAAATCCCTTTAATCCCAGTGCTACCATTAGCTTCGATATTCCTGATGTAAGTTCGGTAGCATTAAATGTCTATGATGTGAAGGGTTCTTTAGTTGAAATATTACTCAAGGATAACATGAAGCCTGGGAAACACTATTATAACTGGGAGCCACAGGGATTATCATCCGGTGTTTACTTTATGAAACTCACCACCGCTAACCAGACCTTTACCCAGAAAGTCACATACATTAAGTAGGGGAGAGACATGAAAACAAAATTATACACTTTACTGATTACCATAATATCAATCACTAATACCATCATTGCACAAGGTATTGATTTTCCGGATCCACCTTCCCAAGCACCCATAGGTGGTCTTGAACTCTTAATTGGTGCTGGTGGCGCCATGGCCTGGAGAAATTAAAAAATCGAAAAAAATAATTCCATATCACCCCTAACATTATTTTTAATAAAAGCATCAATTGTTTACGCTGGCTGGCAATTTATCTATGATCTAGTATTACTTCCCGATGGTAGGCTAGATACTTTCTTAAGCCTGTCAGGAGTTAGCGCTGCTGGTGGATTATTATCCTTCCTAGGATGGGATGTGGACGTTTCAGGCAGAATCCTTACATGTGTTGGGGAAAAAGGAGTTGAAATAAATAATGGATGTAATAGTCTAAATCTTCTTGGACTATATGGTGGATTCATTATTGCCTACCCGGGCCCATGGAAAAAACGAATTTTGTTTTTATTGATTGGGCTTTTTTCCCTTTATTCTGCCAATGTTTTACGCATTGCATTTTTTGCTGTTTTTAATGCAAATCTTCCACAATATTGGGATGCAGCGCATGATTACAGTTCATATGTTTTCTTTTATCCAATCGTTTTATTATTCTGGTATCTATGGACAATCATCAGCGACGAAAAAGACATTCTCATTTCTGGATAAAATTTAGTTTAAGTCTTGGGTGTTTTTGCCTTTTTTACTTTTTTCTCATACGACCCATTCAAACTATTATCGTAGCAGAAGTGGTAGTTCCCGCACTTCAATCATTTTCATCAGGTAATTCTGATTTTCTTATTCAGTCAAAACAGGATGATTATTTAATTGAATCCCATTCAAATAAGTTTATCGATTTAAAGATCAATCCTCCTTTCAATGGATATTTTTGGTTAGCCGTCATATTCATATGGACATTTGGGAATAAAACCATGATGAAGATTGTTATTTATTACAATTTGGCACTCATTATTATTATCCCGATTTTTATACTTATTTTATTGTCAGGAAACATTTGGGTTGCTCCGCTTATCAGTGCAAATGAAATTGTCTATAAGGCATTGTTTTTATCTCTTAGCGTATTAGTAATAAAAGAAGGAATAGAGAAACAGGGGAATCCAGAAACCATGGTTCGATAATATCCATTTTCCTGATAAATAATTTTTGTTCATTGTAAGTTTGCTATTTAAATTGCGTGGCTTTATTCGAACCGAATACAATCAATTTAAAAAGAGAAGAGCCATGAGCAGAGTATGCGACGTAACCGGTAAAAAACCCATGTTTGGGAACAATGTGAGCCACGCTAATAATAAGAGTCGGCGCCGGTTTAATATTAATTTACAAAAAAAGAAATTTTGGCTTCCAGATGAGAAACGATATGTGACTCTACGTTTATCAACCCGTGGGATGCGGATCATTGATAAAAAAGGGATACGGAGAGTTGTAAATGAATTAAGGGCGAAAGGAATTAAGGTATAGATTTTTTTCCTATACCATCCTATATAATAAAAGCCTTCCAGTTACGGAGGGCTTTTTTATTTTAAAACGCCCTCGTAAAAAACGAGGGCGTTTTCATCTATCAACCTTTTCAGATTAATAGCCAACCAGTTTTAAGGTATTATGAAATAAAATATTTCACAATATTAGGATTCAAGATTATTTATGATAGTCTATTTCAATTCCTAATCATGCTGTCTTCTAATAAAGGCAGGAATTTGAAGGTCCTGACCATAGATCACTGGAGAATCCTCTGTGTCATCAAAAGTAAGAACAGGTTTTGGTTCTTCTATTTCTTCTGCACTTTCTTCTGTAACAACATCTTTTTGTACATGAAGAGGTTTATTTACCCTATCCTGTAACTCGCGTGTATATGATGAAGTTGGAGTATGGGATTCAGTTTGTGGATCAAAATTATCCGCTTTAGTAACAACTTTAGGAATGTTAAATCCAGTAGCTATAACTGTCACACGAATTTCTTCATTCAATTCAGGATCGATTACCGCACCGAAAATGATATTTGCTCCCGGACCTGCTTCCTCGAAAATGATGCTTGTTGCTTCATTTGCTTCCATGAGAGTGAGATCACTTCCGCCAGTGATATTTACCAATACACCTTGTGCGCCTTTAATGGATGCATCATCCAATAATGGGCTGGAAATGGCTTGCTGAGCTGCAAGGGTGGCCCGCTCTTCGCCAGATGCAACACCGGTGCCCATGATGGCTTCACCCATGTTTTTCATGATGGTTTCCACATCAGCAAAATCCAAATTGATCACGCCTTGTACATTGATCAGATCTGAAATGCCTTTTGCAGCTTGGTGTAGGATCGTATCCGCCATTTGAAATGCTTCTGCCAAGGTTGTGGATTTATCCACAATAGACATGAGTTTTTGATTCGGAATTGCGATTAAGGTATCACAGGCTTTCTTCATTTCTGCCATGCCTTCCAATGCTCGGTTCATTCTTTTTGGACCTTCAAAACTGAAGGGGAGTGTAACAATTCCAACAGTTAGAATACCTAATTCTCTCGAAATTTGAGAAATGACGGGTGCAGCACCTGTTCCGGTTCCACCTCCCATTCCACCTGTGATGAAAACCATATCTGCACCTTCCAATAGTGCTTTAATGGCTTCTCTATCAGCCTCGATTGCTTCTCGACCAACGCTGGAATTTGCGCCGGCACCCAGACCTTTGGTCAGATTTTTTCCTACCTGAATCTTTTGTTCAGAAGGATTGTTGTCAAGGTCCTGTGCATCCGTATTGATGGCAATAAAATCCACCCCTTGCATTCCAGATGTGATCATTCGAGTTACCGCATTTCCGCCTGCTCCTCCAACACCGACAACTTTTAGTTTTGCTTTTTGTTCAGATAGACTATCAAACTCAAATAGCATGATTATTCTCCTTGTTTCCTGGTTTGGTTAAAATAGATCTTCGATGGTATGTCGAATTTTTTCAAACAGCCCTGAAAATCCTCCACTTGAAGATTGATGCAACCTAACATGGTCTGTTGCATACAATGGCCAAAGTAAAAGTCCCATGACTGTGGTATGACTGGGTCCATCTGCTATGTCTTGGACTCCATCAATTTTTATTGGTTTTCCCTGGCGAACTTTTACACCAAGGGAATTTTCTGCCAGTGGCACAATATTCCTTAATTGAGCACCACCACCGGTCATAACAATTCCATATGTGAGCGGATCTTTAATATCTGCACGTGAAATTTCGCGAATGACCATTTGAAATATTTCATGCATCCGAGCCTCAACATATCTCGAAATTTCTTGTTCAGGTACAGATCGTTGTAATTGACCTGACTCCTTTGAAAGTTCAATCTCTAATTTTGGTGAGGACATGGATGCCCTGGCTGATGCATATTTCATTTTAATATTTTCAGCCTCATCTATACTGATTTGGAGCATAACTGCAATATCATTTGTAATACTTGAAGAACCAATGGGTATAATTGCAGAATGGCGAACTGCACTACCGTGATATACTGCAATGTTGGTTGTAGATGATCCAATCTCAACCAAAGTAACACCTAATTCCATCTCATCTTCATGGAGTGTTGCCAATGCGGATGCCAAAGGTTGAAATACAAGCCCGTCCACCGTAATACCTAATTCTTCTACACAACTCACTAAATTCTTCATCGCAGTTGTTGCTGCAGTTACTAAATGAACGCGACCCTCCAATCTTCGACCAGTCATGCCAATAGGATTCTTGATTTCTTTCAATGTATCAACCAAATATTCTTGTGGCAGTGTATGTAAAATATCTCGATCAACAGGGAGAGAAACGGCTTGAGCAAGATCTAAAACCTGGTATATGTCATCATCATTGATGGATCTTTCTGACAGGCCGTCCGTCCTGCCGCTTGAACGATTCAATGCAATCGCTGCCTGAGTATTCAAACATCTGATATGATCACCTGTGATAGAAAGAATTGCTTTGGTTACCTTTACATTCGCCATCAATTCAGCATTCGTCAGTGCTTTTTCAATTTTTACTATTAATTCGTCCCGGTTGGTAATTGTACCGCGGCGGAATCCTGCAGAGGTTGTAGTGGAAATCCCTAATAACTTGACGCGTTTTGTTTGTGGAATAATTTGACCAATCGCACATGTGATTGTACTGGCACCAATATCTAAACCAACTGTGATTTCCCGATCGTGCCCGTTTCCTATGGGGTTCATGATTGGCGTCCTTTGGTAATGATTTGGTTTTCATACCGCATGTCTAAGTAAGTGTAATCAGAAATTTTCTTTTGCCCCAATTCTAATTCAAATTGTTTTAGGATTTCGAATCTTGACCATAATCTATCTTGTCCTAAATAAATATGTGTGGGATGGTCAGACAAAATGAGTTCCAGATCATTAGTAGAAGTCATTTTCATTTCGGATAAATTATTGTATAGGGATTCATAGTCAACTTGGATTCGGGAAAGCCAATTGATACATTCCTTTACTTTAACTGAAAGAGCGCGCTTTCCAACAGGATATAGTTTTGGTTCAGGATTAAAATTTGTCAGGATTGGTAAATTAAAATCACCAAGATTATTTAAATCAGGAAGTACCACCCCGTCTGCGTCCAACATAACCATTGGTTGAGATTTCAAAATAGCAATAGGCTCACGTTCCATAATCTCAATTTGGATTATTCCGGGAAATTGGTGACTCACGCGAGCCGCTTTTACATAAGGGTGACTTTCCATGAGGTCACTAATATCATTTAAACGAACTTGATCTGGATTGATACCAATAATTTCACCTAAGCTTTCTTCATATTCTCTCGTATCAAGCACATTTGTTTTTCCAAAATTTATTTGGGTGATAACAAGTGAATTGCAGAAATCGGACCACCAGAAAGCTGACCAAATCAGGGCAAAAACCATAGAAATGGACAGAAACGATAGAGTCATTCTAATCCAGTTGGTCTGTTGACTTTTCTTAACTGCCATTAGATATCCAATTCCTTTGGGTCAAAACCAATTGTTTTAACTTCTAATTCCAATTTGATGCCGAATTTTTTATAAACTGTTTTTCGCGCCAATCGAATTAATGATGTGATATCTGATGATCTTGCGTTGCCATGGTTCACAAAAAAATTTGCGTGATGTTTTGAAATTTCAGCATTTCCAACCCGAATCCCCTTGAGCCCAGCTTGGTCAATCAAATACCCAGCAGCATTTTCCTTTGGATTTTTAAAGACACTTCCGGCAGATCGAAATTTGAGAGGTTGATTTGTTTTGCGACCTTTGCTGGCTTTATTCTTTTTTTCTTGGATGATTATTGAATTTTCTTCCTTGAGATCAAACCGAGCCAATAAAACGAATTCATCAGTTTTCAAAGTGGAAAATCTGTATGCGAAATCAATGTCACCAGGATAATAGGTCTTGATTTCGCCTGACATATTCATGATTTCCACCGAATGTAAATAATTGGAGATCTCTCCACCAAAAGCACCTGCATTCATGACCAATGCACCGCCCAATGTTCCTGGCACGCCGATCATACTTTCAACACCTGTCAGATTCCGCTTAATACACTCTTTAACTAATCGCCCAAGCATTACACCGGATTCTGCAATCACATGTCCATTATTGAATTCTAATTGGGTAAGTAATTTTGCTGGTGTAAGTACTATGCCATCGATCCCTGAATCAGCAACCAGCAAGTTTGAGCCAGAACCCACAAAATGAGTTTCGATTGAATATTTATTAGCAAATTTCAATATTTCAGCCAGATCGCATCGGTCTTTGGGTGTGATATAAGCACCAGCCGGTCCACCAATTCCATATGATGTATGGTTTGACATGGGTTCATTCTCAAGCAGTGTTCCCTGGACGATTTTTCTTAATTCTCCCATATGCTTCAACCTGTTACTCCATCTGCTAAATAGGCTAAATGATTCATGTAGGACTCACTATATCGCCAAATGCTACCTGCGCCTAAGGTAATAATCATATCATTTGGTATAATAATTTCATCCAACTTTTCTTCCAAATCATCCAAGTCTGGAACATAATGACAATTCATTTTCATTTTAGGATAGCATGCATCGAAGATAAGTTTTGAAGTGACGCCAGGAATCGCCTTTTCACGTGCAGGATAAATATCTGTTATCACTACCAAATCTGCAATTTGCAATGCCGTTGCAAACTCACGAAAAAATGCCTGAGTTCTGGTAAAAAGATGTGGTTGGAATACAGCCACGATTCGTCGATCCCATCCTGCTTTAGCTGCATTTAAGGTTGCTTCCACTTCAGTGGGATGATGGGCATAATCATCGACGACCATTATATCTTTGTGAATCCCTATAATATCAAATCGACGTCGAACTCCTTTGTAACTAGTAATCCCTTTTTGTATCATTTGGAAAGAAAGGCCCATTTCCAATCCTAAAACAACGGCAGCTAAGGAGTTCAGTACATTATGTTCACCAGGAACATTTAACTGAATTTCTCCCAGGTTTTCCTCCGCGCGAAAAACAGAGTATGTGGAACTGTTTTCGTCAAATCGTAGATTTTCCGCTCGGTAGGCCGCATCCCTTGACCGTCCGTAGGTGGTCATGGGCCTTTCAATTTTTGGTAAAATTTCCTGAACTGCAGGTGAATCTGCACAAAGAATAACCTCGCCATAAAATGGTACAGATTGACAGAATTGGAGAAACGCATTTTGCAGATCTTCCAGATCTTCATAACAGTCAGTGTGTTCTAATTCTATATTGGTAATAATGCCGATAGTGGGTTTTAAAGCTAGAAAACTGCGGTCAAATTCATCCGCTTCTACAACGATAATATCACCTGTTCCTAATTTCGAATTCGAATTTAAATTTTGGACTAATCCACCCACAACTAGGGTTGGATCCATTTTAGAGTAGGATAACATTGCACCTATCATAGAAGATGTGGTGGTTTTTCCATGTGTGCCACCTACAGCAATACTGGTTTCCTTAACATTAATCAATTCACCCAACATTTCTGCTCTGCGAATCACAGGAATTCCCTTTTGCCTTGCTTTCATAATTTCCGGGTTTTCCAGGGGTACTGCACTGGAATAGACCAAAACATCTGCATCTATTAAATTTGCAGGATCGTGCCCAATCTTTACATCAACACCGAGGCTTTTAAGCCGAACGACATTATCATTTTCGCTCATGTCGGATCCAAAAACCGTGAAACCCAAATTGAGAAGGAGTTCTGCAATGCCGCTCATACCGATACCACCGATTCCCACGAAGAAAACTTTATTGATTTTCCGAAAAGTCATGCAGCGGCCTCGAAAATATGATCTACAATTTCGCGGGTGGCATCCGGTCGTCCCAATTTTTTTGATGCCTCACTCATTTTTTCTAATTCAACTTTATCATGGATCAAATTCATGACTGAATGGAAGAAATCTTGTGCATGAAGTGATTTTTCAAACAATATTCGTGAAGCGCCGGCATTTACCAATGCTTGTGCATTTTTTGTCTGATGATCTGCTGCTGCTGAAGGAAATGGGACTAGAATACTGGGTTTTCCGCAAACTGTGACTTCCGCCAATGTTAACGCACCACTTCTGCAAATAATAAGATCCGACATGGCATAAGCATCTGCCATATTATCAATGAAAGGAATAATCCGAATATTTTCTGCTTCGCGATGCTTATATTTTGCATATTCCAAGTCACCGGTCTGCCAAAGTATTTGCAAACCTGCACCGGCAATATTGGACACAACCTGATCCATTATTTTATTTAGATATGCTGATCCTTGACTGCCCCCAAAAAGAAAAATAGTTAGATGATCTTTTGCCATTTTAAATTCATTTATTCCATTGTTTTTATCTCCATCAGCAATCCCTTTCCGTACCGGATTACCAGTGAGAATCGTCTCTTTATCCAAATGATTGTTGGCTTCACTGAATGCCACACAAACAGCTTTTGCTTTTTGGGCAAACCAGCGTGTAGTAATTCCAGGAAATGAGTTTTGTTCCTGAAGAACAATGGGTAGAGGTTCTTTCTTTTTGAATGCCATGTAAAGGGGGAGGGCAGAAGCGTACCCACCAGTTCCAACCACCACATCCGGCAGAAAATGATTCAAAAGCGATCGCACTTTCAACATGGACCGAATTATTCGTCCTGGCAGCAAAATATTTCGCCCAATACTTTGAAAACTGATTCCGCGCTGAAATCCGCGAATAGGAAGTAATGTATGCCATACATCCTTCACAGGAAATACGCGTGCTTCCAATCCAAAATTGGATCCAACATAATGAACTTTCGCTTTCGGTTCACGGCGATGGATTTCTTCTCCAATAGCCAAGGCTGGGAAAAGGTGTCCACCGGTGCCGCCACCAGCGATTAGAATTTTACGATTAGCCATAATGTGACGGACTCCACCCACGGGTACTTCCTACGGATCTACGGGCTTGGGATATATTCAGTAAAATGCCAATGAGAGCCATGTTGATCACCATCCCTGAACCACCATAGCTCACCATGGGCATGGGCAACCCCGTTACGGGGAAAATGCCCGTCACAACTGCTACATTTACAAAAGCATATAAAATTAGATTGAAAGAAATTCCCACGGCGAGAAATACACCGAATGGATCGGTACATTCCTTCGCAACTTTTAATCCTCGAAAAAAGATGAGTATGAAAAGAGTCAGCACAGGGACTGTGCCTAAAATAAATCCCAATTCTTCACCAATGATTGCAAAAATAAAATCTGTATGGGGTGTGGGTAATAGATGATTCTTTTCAATACTATTGCCAAGTCCTACACCAAAAATCCCACCATTCCCTAGACTGATTAAAGACTGACTCGCTTGATATCCAACATCAGCATCATCGCCGAGACCAAAAAAAGAAAAAATGCGTTTTCTTCTATATTCTCGGGAAAGGAGAACGGGTATACCTATCAACATGGCACCTGCGCCTGCTAGAGAAAGTTGGGAAATTTGTGCACCTCCAATAAAAAGTATTAAAGCCCCGATCGTACCTAGCATTAATGCTGTGCTATAATCTGGCTGAATAACGATTAATCCCATAATGATTGCCAAAACGCTTAAAGCAGGTAGGAGCCCCATTTGAAAATCTTTGAGTTGATCACGTTTTTTATCTACATAGTAAGCCATGAATACTATAATAGCCATTCGAGCGACATCTGAAGTTTGAAGAGAAAAAGCGCCTAAATAGAGCCAACGTGCAGGTTTATACCAGTCAAATCCTCTTGCAAGGTAAAAAGCCTTTGTTGAGATTAATAAAATGATGGCTCCGATAAGGAGATAAGGAGCAATATCTTTCAAACGACGATAATCCAAGGTTAAAAATCCAAACAGAAAAAATATGCCTACCAACATTCGTTTGAGATGTCCTTGCAAAAATAACATATCGGTCCGACCATTTGAATTGGCAAAAGATTCGTACCAACTTGCGCTGTAAAGCATCACAGTTCCCACGGCAGCAAGAATACCAAGGTAGACCAACAGTTGGCGATCATATCGTTGTATGAGCATATCAATCATACTACCATCATCTCCATAACCTTCGTTTTAAAATATTGTCCTCTTTCTTCAAAATTTGCGAATTGGTCAAAACTGGCACATCCCGGAGATAACAATACAACATCCCCGGGAGCAGCCAGACGTTGGGCCGTCTTCACTGCAGAGTTAAGATCTGTGACCTGCACCGATCTTACCGCATCCCCTATAGCAGTGCTTATTTGCCCGCCGGCCTCTCCATAAGAGATAATATCCCTTACATGACTTGACTTGATATGTGGAAGGAGTAGCCGAAAATCTGCACCTTTGTTTCTACCACCTAAGATTAAAACAACAGGCTTATTAAAACTTTGAATCGCCACAGAAACGGAATCCAGATTCGTGGCTTTCGAATCATTGATATAAGTAACATCTTTGATGATAGCGAAATTTTCCAACCGATGTTCTACACCGGTAAATGTTTTCATGACATTGGCTATATGTTTATCAGAAATACCCATAAGAGAAGATGAAGTTGCCGCACAAAGCATATTTGATAAATTGTGTTTACCACGTAATGCGATATCATCCACACTAAGAAGGGGATTCCCGGTCAAGGTGTTAATATTTTTTGAATCGATGGAATATGTAAGTCCGGTTCGCATCATACTGAATGGTGCTAATGTTGAATCATGTCCTTCTACAGCCATAATGAGTTGTGGATCATCAGCATTGAAAACAATGTATCCATCATCACCCATGTTCTTCACCATTTTCATTTTCATATTTACATATTCATCCATGGTGCCATGACGATCTAAATGGTCTGGAGATAGATTTGTATAAATAGCAATTTTGGGACAAAAGTGCAGGACAAATTCCATTTGAAAACTTGAGATCTCAAGAATATATGCCAGATTTTGTTTTGGCTTTTTTATTTCCTTTAAAACTCGTTCTGAAAAGGGTATCCCCATATTTCCTGCCATGATAGATTGAATATTTTTCGATTGACACATTTCAGATAAAATATGCACTGTAGTTGTTTTTCCATTGGAGCCTGTAACCGCCACAATGGGAGAATCAGTGTACCAACTCGCAAATTCTATTTCTCCAACAATAGGGATTCCTCGACCTTGAGCTTTTTTTATAATATCTGCATCTTTGGGAATACCAGGCGAAATGATCCAGAGATCAGCATCATATATCTTTTTAGAATGAAGACCTGTTTCGCTGGCAATATGATTTTTTAACAAGTGCAATCCATTATCAGTAACTTGAAAGTCATCTGATGAATCACTGCCAAAAACTCGGGCGCCGAGGTGATTCGCCAGTATTGCTGCGGCAGTTCCACTCATGCCTAAACCAATCACTGTGATCTTTTTATCCCTGATATTAATTTTTTTTCTATTAGAAATATCTATCATCGTATCTTAAATGTTGTGAGGGAGAATAGAGCCAAAAGTAATCCTATGATCCAAAAACGGACTACAACTTTGCTTTCGGGCCAACCAGCTAATTCAAAATGATGGTGAATGGGAGCCATTTTAAATAATCGCTTTCCTTCTCCGGTTGTGGATTTTGTCCAACGGAAGTAGGAAACCTGTAGCATGACAGAAATTGCTTCCCAAACAAAAACTCCACCAATAATGAAAAGAAGTAATTCCTTTTTTAAAAGCACTGCAAGTGTTCCAAGTGCAGCGCCGGTAGAAAGAGATCCAGTATCTCCCATAAAAACTTCAGCAGGAGAAGAGTTGAACCAAAGATACCCGATACAGGCTCCGGCCATGGACGCTGTAAAAATGGTTAGCTCCCCTGCGCCAGGCAAATAAATGATATTCAGATAATCAGAAAAATCTACTCGACCGGAAATATAAGCTATGGCAGCAAATACTGTGAAACAAATTGCCAAAAGCCCAGCTGCCAATCCATCCAAGCCATCCGTGAGGTTCACTGCATTGGATGTACCAGTGATTACGAGAATTACCATTAATGGATAAAGCATACCAAGATCTATTTCCACATTTTTTAAGAATGGAACAGTTGTTTTTGTACTGAATTCAGCAAATTCCGGTGTATTGAAGATCCAAAGGCTCACAATAGCACCAAGAATAATTTGTCCAGCCATTTTGTAACGGGCAATAAGCCCTTTTTCTATTTTTTTGATGACTTTCAAATAATCATCGATGAATCCAAAAATTCCCATCCAGATAGTGGCGACAATAACGATTTGGATCATTGGATTGTCCAACTTAGCGAAAAGGAGGGTTGGGAGGAGTACTGACATTAAAATGATGACTCCTCCCATTGTAGGCGTGCCCCTTTTCTTCATGTGTGATTCTGGCCCTGTTAGGCGAATTTCTTCGCCGATCTGGTTTTTTTGTAGTATGTGGATAACCCAAGGCCCTATGATGAAGCTTATAACCAGTGCAGTAATTGCTGCGAATGCTGCACGAAATGTGATGTACTCAAATAAATTGAAAGCAGAAAAGGTTTCTTTGAAGGGTGTCAGGAAATAATACAACATTAGTCTGCAAAAACTCCCTGAATCACTTTTTCCATGGCCATCCCACGAGATCCCTTAAATAAAATTTTATCTCCAGAGTGAACGATTTCTTTCAATGAATGGATAAGTTCATCATGCGATTCAAAATGTTTATGATCAATTCCATTGTTAATCATCGAATCGGTGTAAATTGTATTTTGCCCCAATGTAAAAACACCATCTAACTCCAACTCAGTACATTTTTTACCGATCTTGCGGTGTTGTTCATGGGATGTGGCACCTAACTCAAACATATCACCAAAAACAAAGATTCGGCGTCCGTTACCGGAAAATGATTTTAAATAATCCAATGCTGCCAAAGATGAGATTAAGTTTGCGTTATAGGTATCATCAATGACAGTAATATCATCAAATTGCTTGACTTGGCACCTTCCTGAAGTTGGTGTAAAGGATTGAATTCTTTCAATCACATTATTCCATTCTACTCCCAGCGTTACTGCTATGGCAGTAACAGCAATACTGTTTTTAATAAAAGATAAATTTTGGCTGCCAGTGGGTATATCATGAGAATCCAGAATCAAAGTAAGTGATCCATTATTTTCTTGGTGAATATCAGCAGGGAAGTCACATTCAGGTGTGAGGCCAAATGTGATTATTTTACCGGAAATTCTTATTCCTGCTACTTTATCATCAGCCAAATTCACAAATGAGATGCCATTTTCCAGTGAGCGAAAAAGCGCTCCCTTTTCCTGGGTAATTGTTTCAATTGAGCCGAAGCCTTCTAAATGAGCAGGTGCAATGTTGGTGATGACTCCATGAGTGGGTTGAGCGATTCTGCAAAGCACATCAATTTCACCGGGAACACTGGCGCCCATTTCAAGAATAGAAATCGAATGCTCATTATTCATTTGAAGGAGGGTCAGGGGAAGCCCAATTGTAGTATTGAAATTCCCCTGTGTGGCGTGCACATTATAACTGCTTTGCAGTACATGTACGAGTAAATCTTTTGTGGATGTTTTGCCATTAGAACCGGTAATGCCTATTACCGGAATATCAAATTGTTTTCGCCATGCATTGGCAATATTCCCAATCATTATTAATGGATTATCACATACAATCTGCTGTAAACCCAAGGATTCGTCAATCTGTGAAACCAAGGCAGCGGTTGCACCAGAATTTTCAACATTGCCAATGAAGGAATGACCGTCAACTCGCTCTCCTATCAAAGCAATATATAGATCATTTTCTTGTATTTCGCGACTGTCAGTTGTAATGCCCAGAACTGGGTGATGTAGTTTATTTCCGGTGACGGTTTCAAAAATTGCTGTAAATCTTTCGGGATATTTGATGTCAATTCTCATTGATATCTCCTAATAATCTCCAGATCAGAGTAGAATTCTTTTTTACTCTTGATATCCTGATACTCTTCTCTACCTTTTCCTAAAATAGCTACAATATCATTTTTCTCAGATCGATTTAGAGCATCTTCTAAACCAGCCCTTCTATCCTTAAATACCGTGAAATTGCTTCCAGAAAAACCACCAATTATTTCTTTCGAAATTTGATCTGGATTTTCTGTTCTGGGATTATCCGGTGTTACGAAACAATGAGTTGCAAAAATTTCAGCAATCCGACCCATTTTCGGACGTTTGCTTGCATCTCTATCACCACCGGCGCCGAAAACGACATAGAGGCAAGCATCATTCAAAGAAACTTCTTTTAAGGTGCCTAATACCTTTTCATAGGCATCTGGTGTGTGAGCATAATCCATGATCGCTTTTGCGCCATTCGCCAAAGGGAAGGATTCCATTCGGCCAGGAATAGCAGAACATTTTTTGATCCCATCTTCAATCATTTCTTTCTCGATACCCAAGGCATGAGCCACCGAAACTGCGCCTAATATATTTTCTGCATTGAATTCACCCACAAGGTTTGAGCCGATCTCATAGGTGATATGACCTGCAATAATCTTTCCATGAATTCCAGAAATGGAAATATTTAAATCAGAAAAATGAATGGAATCCCCATTTGAACGGGAAAAAGTCAAAGTTGGGGCATTCGTTTCTTCTGCCATTCTCAACCCATTTGGATCTGACTCATTCACGATGGCAGTGGATTCCAATGGTAACATTCTGAAAAGACGCGCTTTTGCCTGATAGTAGGCTTCTATCGAAGCATGGTAATCCAAATGCTCAGGTGTCAGATTGGTGAACAGGGCCACGTCAAATTCAACATCTGCGACCCTGTATTGATCTAACGCATGGGAAGAAACTTCCATGACAATGTGTGAGAAATCCGCATCCCTCAATTTTGAAAATGTTTTTTGTAATGAAATAGAGTCCGGGGTGGTTAACGTAGCTTCTTGAATAAAACCATCAGCAATTGTACCTAATGTTCCCAATTGAGCTGTTTTGTGACCGGCGTTATTCAATATAGAATAAAGGAGAGAAGCAGTAGTTGTTTTACCATTGGTTCCGGTTATGCCAAGGACAATAAGGTCTCTTGTAGGATGCCCATAATATTCTGCAGCAACTATTGATGCAGCACGCCTTGGGTTTGCCACTTTTATTTGAGGAACAGACAACTTACCTACATCTCGCCCATTGGAAATAATGGCTATTGCTCCTGAATCAATGGCGTCACTTATAAAATCATGGCCATCAACTTTTGCCCCGGGAATAGCAATAAAAAGATCACCCTTTTCAACCTGAGAAGAATTCAATTTTACCCCAGTAACTGTAACATTTGGAATTTTCCGGGATGGCTGAAATAATGAATGAGCAATAGTGTGTAGAGACTTTGTCATTTAAATCCTACGGTGCAAGTATACCCTTTGTTCAAAATTGTTCCCGGTTCTGGACTCTGCCATGCAACTTTTCCGCTTCCCTGGATTATATATTTTAACCCGGCTTGGCGAAGAGATGTCATGGCCTTCCGCATGCTAAAACCACGGATTTCCGGCATTTCAACTTTATTTGAAAACCTAGCAGCGGTAGATAACCCTAGTGGCAAGGAAGATGCTTGAATAGCAACAGGTAGTGCATTTTGTATGATTACATCGGTTTTGGGTAATTGATACGCAAAGATACCCTGATCCGTATCCCTTGTTGGTGGGGTAATTTCATCATCCATACTGATAATACGCTTCATGACACGTTTAAAAGCAATAGCTGCACCCTCAGATCCCCAGTGGTAAGGCTGGTTTGGCTCATCTAACATAATGAAAGCAAGAAGTTGTGGATCCTGGTAAGGGAAAAATCCAACAAAATTGGAAATAAACTTATCATTGGAATATTGTCCATCTAGCCACTTCTGAGCAGTGCCTGTTTTTCCTGCTACATTCCAACCAGAAATATCAGCATTATGGCCTGTCCCATTCATGACTACACTCCTAAGCATTTTCCGAATATTTTCCATTGTTTTTTCGTCAGAAATTTTCCGAATTACGGATGGCTCTTCAGCATAAATTACTTCCTGGTTTCGGTCAATGATTTGCTGAACTAGACGAGGCGTCACAAGGTAGCCTCCATTGGCAATCGCGCAGTAGGCGGAAGCTAATTGGATAGCGGTAACGCCCACTTCATGTCCCATGGCAATCTGTCCCAATGAAACAGCACTCCAATTTTTTACAGTGCTCAATTTTCCACCCGTTTCACCGGCAAGGCTGATCCCGGTTGTGGATCCAAATCCGAAATCCCGACTAGTTTGGTAAAGGGACTTTGTCCCTACACGTTCCATCACTTTGATTACGCCGATATTGCTTGACCACTGAATAATTTGGGGAAGGGTTAGCATGGCATGCTTATCATGATCTCTAACTGTGATATTGTAATAAGCATATTTGCCATTTTCACAGTTGAATTCTTCTTCCAGGCTAACTGTATTTTTGGAAATGGCTGAAACAGCGGAAACAACCTTGAAGGTTGAGCCTGGTTCAAATTGATCTGTAATGGCTCGGATCCGTTGCTGAGCTGGAACTGATGCTCCAAATTTATTATTATCAAACCCTGGTGTAGATGCCATAGCTAAAATCTCACCTGATTGCGGATCCATGATTATTCCGGTGGCTGATAAAGCATTTGTTTCAATCTGACGCCGTTTTAATTCTTCTTCTAGGATTGATTGATATTCCAGATCCAGAGTTAATTGAATGTTGCAACCATCCGTGGGTGCTTGAAAGGGCATGCCGCTTTTGTGTTGGATTTTCCCACTCCATCCTTTTGTCTTATACACGGCACCTGGTTTTCCTGTTAAATAAGAGTTGAAATCTTTTTCAATTCCAGAAATACCTTCATCATCGATATTAGTAAAACCAAGAACTTGGGCAGCAATATGGTTATGTGGGTAGAAACGGCGGTATTTTCTTTCAATTGTTAATCCTTCGAAAGTTGTTATTTCCAAGGTGCCTAATGTTTCTCGCTGAATATTTCGTTCAAGGTAACAAAACTTTGCATTTGAGTTTAGTTTTTTTAAGTATTTCTCTTTGGGCTGTCCGGTTCTTTCACTGATTGCTGTAGCGAGACCAATCTTATCTTTTACCTTGGATGGATTTGCAGAAAGTGTGTAGTGAATAATATTTCGCGTGAGAGGTTTATCCTTCCTATCGAAAATATTACCACGGCTTGCTGGGAGGATTTGTTTTTTCTGAGATTGATTGACGACCGCCATTTGATATTGTTCGCCATTGAGAACTTGTACTTGAAATAGCCGCACACAGAGCCCTACCCATGATAAGATGATGAATCCAGCCAGTATGGTAATCCGTGGTTTGTACTTCAAATACGTTTTTGTCACAAGATTTTGGTCATCTTTCGATCTATTACAATCTGAAGGGTTTCAGGTTGGGTAAATACCATATTCAATTCTTCACGTGCTTTTCTTGCAATCACATCTGGTCGGCTCAATGATTCTATTTTGCTTTGGAGTTCATTGACCTCATTTTGTAATTCTTTCGCCGTGGAATTTTGGATCTCGATAGCTAGAAGAGTTTCATCAATTTCTGTATAGACCCATAAATAAAAAATCAGACAGGAGATAATTCCAAATGTGGAAATGAAAAATAGGAGACTTTGAATCAAATCCCGGGCTCGTTTTGACATTCTTTTTTTTGCCATTAAGATATCCTTTCTGCTACACGTAGTTTTGCACTTCTAGAGCGTCTGTTTTCTGCCATTTCTTCGTTAGTGGCAATTACCGGTTTTTTTGTTAGGATTGACAGGACACCTTCTTTCGCTAGATCTTTAAAACTATGTTTCACCAATCTGTCTTCCAGAGAGTGAAAACTAATGATGGCGACACGCCCACCAATTACAAGCCGATCCCGGAAGGTTGAAAGAAAATTTTCAAGTTTTTCCAATTCGCCATTAACCTTGATTCGAATAGCCTGAAAAACACGCGCCAGCGTCCTATCACGATGATTTGGGGGAGTACTTCTACGGATGGATTCAACCAAGTCAAACACGGTAGTCAACGGTCTCATTTTTACGATACTTTTAGCAATAGCGCGCGATCGCCTTTCTTCACCATATTGAAAAATCACATTCGCCAAATCATTTTCCGAAAGATGATTTAAAATTCCCGAAGCTTTAATTTCTTGAGACGAATCAAACCGCATATCCAAATCTGAGTCTGTTGAATAGGAAAATCCCCGCACATGTGAATCCATTTGCAATGAAGAGACTCCAAGGTCCAATAATAATCCGTTCACTTGATTAATTCCCAATTCATCAAGTATGGCATTAAAATTGTGATAAGAGTTGTGAAAAAGGGAGACAGGGGTAGGATAACCAGAGAGACGTTTGTTGCATAATAATAGTGCCTCATTATCCCGATCAGTTCCGATAAAATGACCCTTGGGTGACAGATGGTCGAGGATAAGTGCGGCGTGCCCTCCGAGTCCAACTGTTCCGTCCAGATAGATACCGTCGGTAGAAATGTTGAGGTAGAAAATAACCTCCGTCGGCAAAACCGGAACGTGAACTTGCGTTCCCGATTGCCTTTCCTGTATCATTAGATAATAATGTTTTTAGCGAGTTCATCATATGCCGC